>NZ_JARWKX010000002.1:0-281558 GCF_047445895.1 Rhizobium sp. BR 249
TCCCGTCTCGAAAACAACGCGCTTGGCGTGCGGAGCATGTTTGCGGATCATCTCTGCCAGAAGTTTGGGGTCCGAAGCGCATTTCCCCCGCCAGATCCGCTTACCTCCCTGCCGGATCGAGATCGCAGTCTCTTTCAATGAAACATCAAGCCCGATATATTGGTCCATGGTTGCCTCCATTCGATGTTTGGGCCCGGTTCAATCGTGAGCCCGTTTTGCCATCTTACCGGGGGCAACCACCCCAGACAGCCATCATCTGATAAATATGACATGGGGTGATCGCGCCGCGATTACCCCATGTTTTGCGTTAACGACATGCGTAGAAACAAAGACCTAAAGCGCGAGGAGCGGATCTGAAAGATCGCGACGCGCTTTAGTCTCGATGTCTGCCAAGCTGGTCATCGCCTGGTTCTCGGCCGCAAAGTGCGACAGGCATCTGCAAGAGGCGGATGCTTGCTCGGACATTAGATCGACTGATCTCAGTTTGGGCCGGCATTGGTCCAGTCGCATCGGAAGACCAGCATGGGTTTTGAGAAACCCTTGAGCCGCCGGCGTGTCGCGTGAGTGAATGGATCGGCGGCGCCGTATTCCCTGAAAACATTCTCCGAGACGAGAATCTGGTCGCTGGAAGCCGCCGCACAAAGACGCGCGGCAAGTTGCACGGTCGAGCCGAAGAGGTCGTTGCTGTCCTCGACCGGCTCACCGCAATCCAGTCCGATGCGGATATGGATGGGCTCGGCATTCCCGCCATTGTAATGCTTGAATTCCTTTTGAATCGCCATCGCGCATTCGACCGCGGCGACCGTTTCGGCGAAGGTTGCCATGATGCCGTCGCCGGTGTGCTTCACTTCGCGGCCCGAGTTTTGGCTGAGGCATCGACGCACCACGGCATCATGCGCCCTGACCATTTCCGTCGCAATTCGGTCGCCCAGGCGCGATGTCATTTCGGTCGATCCGACGATGTCGGTAAAAAGGATTGCCCGGTGAGCCGAATCCATTTCGGCGGACGATCGTCCGGGCGCAGGCTCGGGGTCATGGATGCGTCCCAGAAACGCTTCAACCGCGGATAACGCCACCTCGACGACCTCGCCGGCGACGAAGCCATGGGCCTCGCGATGCACGCATTGCGCCGTTTCCATATCCGGCGCATCGACGAGACAAAAGGCAGTCCCACGCCGCTGGTCGAACCAGTAGGTGAGGAACTTGACGCCGTACCTATCCTGAATGTCGAGGTCCATGCGATGCGCCTGGGCAACCTCGGCGGCTGACGTTCCCTCAAGATAGTGCCGGTCCATGAAGATGGGCATCGCGCGCTCCTCCCGATCTGCATCATATGGACATGCCGCATTGTACGTTCTGAAGGCTGCTCCGTCTACACCAGGCACAGTCGAGGAGTAGAATTGAAACCCAGTCGATGCTTTCAACCAATAAACCGCTGCCGGAAGAACCGAAAGGTTTCTTCACTCTGCCAGTGAATTTACATCGTGGAGCAGGGAAATCGGAAGCAGATACATGATTGTACACGCGATTGCTGCAATTTCTGGGAGAAGGACTGTTTTTTAATCGAAAAGCCTTCGTCGATGGTGGAACCCTGGGCACATTTAAGGCGTTCGAGAACATTTCGACGCTCCGATAAATCCGCCGAAGCGAGGGCTATGGCGACCTGGGAGACATGGCTGCCATCGACAGCGCAAGCCAACCTTCTGAAACTCGACCCTTCGACTGCGATTGACTCGGCTCTCATCCGGCATGCAAATTGCACGATACCCATGAGCTCACCGCAACTAGGAAAAGCTGTAGGAAAGTGAGACAGACGGCAAATTTTCGACCGGTCGGCTTGGCCTCAATGGGGCTAGGTCATTATGCCGTCATTAACTCTGTATGGGACGCCGCGCGCACGCTTCTCCACGATTGGCCGGTAGACGACGGCGAAGAATATCTCGAAGCCGTAAAGGCATGTCTTGACGCGATCATCGGCGATCTCAGGCCTGAAGACGTGCGGGCGGCATTCGTCAGAGCTGCCCAGGAGGCGGGCATCGCCGTCATAGAAGCCGCGGACTGAATGCCGCGCCTCGATTCCGAGCTCGGCTCAATCCGCTTTTTCGAACAGAAGATTGTCCGGCGCTTGACTTCCTCGGCCAAAGTTCTAAATTGGAACAAAACAGGAACATTGGAGGTGATCGTGACGCATACCGAACAGGTGATCGCCAACGCCCTAGCCCTTGTCGAAGCATCCCGCGCCGCGCGCGAGCGGGATCAGCTGCGACGTGCCGCATGGCAGAAAAAAGTCGAACTCAGCCGGCCGCTGCCGCCGTTGCCGCGCCCGGTTCAGTTGCCGCTGGCGCTGAACTGATGCTTTGCGCAAAGAGCCGAGCTTGGCCCGATGACGCTTGGGAAGTTGAAACCTTGCTTGCCTAGCTCGACGACAATGCCAAGGCGGCATGGACAAGGCGGGTGAGGAGGAGAGCATCCGAAGCCTGATATACGACGAGTGCATTCACCGAGGCCATTGCGCCCGTGCGTTGGGAATGGTTGTCTAGTGCCTCCGTCATCCTAACGCTTTCCGGTGATTCCCGATGTTCGATATTCTATGGCGCGGCCTGGCGATCGGCGCCGGCGCAACCATCCTCATGGACCTCTGGGCGATCGTGCTCAACCGGTTTTTCGGCCAGCCGGCGCCCAATTGGGCACCGGTCGGCCGCTGGTTCTGGCATCTCGGCCGCGGCAAGGTTTTTCATGAGAGCATCGCCGACGCCGAGCCCTATGCTGGTGAATTGGCGCTCGGCTGGATCAGCCACTATGTCGTCGGCATTCTCTATGGTGTGATCTTTGCGCTCATCATGGGATCGGCGTGGTTGTTAGCCCCAACATTTCTTCCCGCCTGGATCTTCGGCATCGTCACCGTGGGGGCAGGGTGGTTCCTGCTGCAACCGGGCCTTGGCCTCGGCTGGGCCGCTTCGAAGCATCCGACACCGAACAAGGTCCGCTGTTTCAATCTGTTGGCTCATACGGTGTTTGCGCTGGGGCTTTACGGTACGGCGTTGATTCTGCGCTGAGCCATCGTAGAGACCCCTCCCCAACCCCTCTCCACAAGGGGGAGGGGCTAAGTTGTGGTTCCCGGCGGTGACCAAAAAGACGGTTTTTCTGGCTGGTTCCCGTTCTACCGGTACGGTAGAGGCTATGTGAGGCGGTGCGGCATCTTAGCCCCTCCCCCTTGTGGGGAGGGGTTTTAAGCTACCCTCTGAACCTCGTCTCACCGCGCCGCCCAATTGGCGCCGCGGCGGAATATGGTCTTCATCTCGGGGACGTCGAATTCCTTGGCTTGATGGCCGAGTGAGGAGTAGAAGACGCGACCCTTGCCGTATTTGCGCTTCCAGACCACGGGCATGACGACGCCGTCGATCCAGTAGGCGTGATCGCCGGTGAACTTCGTCGTCGCCAGCACCTCGTTCGAGGGGTCGACATGCATGTAATATTGCTCTGACGTATAGGGGAAGTCGGCAATCCCCTCCATCAGCGGATCGTCGGGCCGGGTGATGTTGACGGTGTAGTCGATGATGTTGCCGGGGTGGGCCACCCACTGGCCGCCGATGATGAACTGGTAGTCGACGGAGTCGCGGAAGGCATCGCCTGCACCACCGTGATAGCCGGCGATGCCGACACCGCTTTCGATCGCGGCGGCAAGATTCTTCACTTCTTCCTTCTCGATCTTCGACATCGTCATGATCGGCACGACGAGGCTGAGATCGTGGACGGAAGGGTCGGCAAGCGCCTCGGTGCCGTGTTCGAGATAGACCTTGAAGCCGTCTTCCTCGAGCATGGTCTTGATGATTTCGGCGCATTCCTGCGGCTCATGGCCGCTCCAGCCACCCCAGACGATCAGTGCTTCACGCATTCTCTTTCCTCCTGAAACTACTTCGCCAGCCGTCCGTCGACGATGGAATCGGACAAGGGGGCAGGGCGTTCCACTGCTGTGGTGATCGTCATCGTTCGGCCGGTCGCAGCCGCGGTGTGGAAGGCTTCCATGATTTCGAGCACATGCAGCGCCAGATCGCCATTGGCGCGGTGCGGCCGGTTCGAGCGGATCGCATGCGCCATGTCGGCGACGCCGAGAGAGCGGAAGTTGCCCTCGGCATAGGGCGCGATGACCGGCTGGTCCTCGAAGGCGCCGCCCTTCTTCAGATATTCGACGGGGCCGGCGAATTTGTTGGGGTCGGGGACAATAAGCGTGCCTTCGGTTCCGTAGACCTCAAGCGGCACATGCTTGTGGCCGGCGACATCGAAACTCATGGCAATCTGGACGACGGCGCCGTTGGCAAAGGCCATCATGCCGGCGACATGGGTCGGTACATGCACGGGGATGCGCTCACCGTTGCGCGGCTCGCTGGTAATGAGTCGTTCGGCCCGCGGCGTCGTCGCAAAGCCTGCAACCTGCGCAACGGGCCCGAGAAGATTGACGAGATCGGTGATGTAATAGGGACCCATGTCGAGCATCGGCCCGCCGCCGACTTCGTAATAGAAGGCGGGGTTCGGATGCCAGCGTTCATGGCCCGGGCACATGAAGGTCGCTGAACCGCCGACCGGCTGGCCGATGACGCCTTGATCGATCAAGGTGCGGGCCGTCTGGTGGCCGCCGCCGAGAAAGGTATCGGGAGCTGCGCCGATGCGCAGATTTCTCGCCCTGGCGGCCTCCGCCAATTTTTTCCCTTCTGCGAAATTAATCCCGAGCGGCTTTTCGGAGTAAGTGTGCTTGCCGGCATCGAGTGCCTGCATCGCCACGGCGACATGGGCCTTCGGGATGGTCAGGTTGACGATGATCTCGACCTTGGGATCGGCGAAAAGCTCCTCGACTGATCTGGCGGGCACGTTGAATTCGGCAGCTTTCGCTTCTGCGAGGTCCCGGTTGAGATCGGCGACGCCGCGGATGTCGAGGATGGGGAAGGATGCCATCGCCGTGAGATAGGCGCCCGAAATATTGCCGCATCCGATGATGCCGATACCGACCTTGTCCATGAATTCCTCCATTGATCTAGATTGTGTCGCCCGTCAGAGCGCAGGCCCCGTGGTGCTCCAGGGCGATTCGTAGAGTTCGTAGAGCGCCACCGCAGCCGCACCTTGCGCCCAGAAATCGTCGCTCGAATCGTCGAAGACGAGTTCGCTGACGCCTTTCAGCGACGGTGGGATGGCGAGCGCATAGGCATCGCGCAGGCTGTTCAAAAAGGGTTCGCCGAGCGCCAGGCTGGAGCCGACCAGAATGACGCGGGGCGGCGCAAACAGTGTGACGATGTTGGCGATGGTCAATCCGACTGCTTCGCCGGCGCGGATGGCGGCGCCGATCAACCGGTCGTCATCGGCCTTGATCAGCGCCTGGGCGTGGGTCATGCCGCGCCCGAGACGGATCGCTTCGGCAAAACGCCCGTCGGCCTGCTGTTCGCCGAGGATCGCGCTTTCGCCGGCCTGGCTGAAAAGCCGCACAATGCCGTTCGGTCCCATCCCGAGCACGAGATCGCCGAGATTGTGGCTGAGGCCGCCAGCGCCGCGGAACAGGCGGTTGCCGTGCAACACGCCGAGCCCCAGCGTCTGTTCCAGCGAAATTAATACCATATCCTCGAGATCGCGGGCCTTTCCGAACCAGTGATGGCCGAGCGTGATGGCATGGGCGTCGCTCTCGACGATGGTCGGTGTCGACAGCCGCGTCGACATTTCGGCGGCGAAATCGACATTGGTGTCGCGAAAGATGGGGCTGCTTCTGATGTAGCCGGTGCGATGCTCGACGACGCCGGGAAAGCCGAGGCAGATGCTGTCGACATCGTCCAGCGACAGCCCGGCATCGACGACGCAGCGCCGGACCCCGTCCTCGACCAGATCGGCGATGACGCCGATCGGCTGCCGGTCGATGCGGATCGGCAAAGCGAGCTTCGACAGCACGTCGCCGCGGAAATTGGTGACGACGAACACCATCCGGTTGGCGGCGATCTTGCCGCCGACGACGCGGGCGGCATCGGGATTGAGCTCCAGCGCCACGCGCGGCCTGCCACGCACGGCCTCATTGCGGATATCGCCTTCATGGCGCGGCAGGATCAGCCCGTCATCGAGCAGCGAGGCAGTGATGGCGGAGACGGTTGTCGTCGAGAGTTCAGTCCGTTCGCTGATCTCGATGCGCGAGATCGGACCATGACGCCTGATAGTATCGAGCACGTTCAAGCGATTGATCGCGCGCATCAATTCTGGATCTGCGGTCTTCATGAAAAACTAGCCGGCATTGTTCGTTGGGCGGAAGCCAATATTTTTAACGGGTTACGAAATAAATAGCAGGCAATTACGCGGGCCTGTCAAGCGCATTTGGTAAAAATAGAGGCGATTGGGTTGACATCCGACGCAAGCTCCGCTGAATTATTCCGCATAGGGGAAAAATTGTGAGGATAGGTCCCCTGGGAGGAAAATCATGAATTTTATGCTGAAGAACGCCGCTTTCGGCGGCAGGCGCATCGTATCCATGGCCGCGGCAGCCGGCATGTTGTTGGCCGGAGCAGGTGCCGCCTCGGCGACGACAGTTGTCAAATGGCTGCATCTCGAACTCGATCCGAAAAACGTCGCGGCCTGGGAAGACATCGTCAAGAAATACGAGGCCCAGCATCCCGATGTCGACATCCAGATGCAGTTCCTCGAAAACGAGGCTTTCAAGGCCAAGCTTCCGACCTTGCTGCAGTCCGATGATGTGCCGGATTTCTTTTTCAGCTGGGGCGGCGGCGTCCTGAAGCAGCAGTCCGAGACCGGCGCGCTGCAGGATGTGACGGCAGCCCTCGATGCGGACGGCGGAAAATTGCGCAAGGCCTACACCCCGGCTTCGATCGACGGCCTGACCTTCGACGGCAAGACCTGGGCGATCCCCTATAAGGTCGGTCTGGTCAGCTTCTTCTACAACAAGGCGCTGTTTGCCAAGGCCGGCGTCAAGGCTGAGGATATCAAGACCTGGACCGATTTTCTTGAAGTGGTGAAGAAGATCAAGGCTGCCGGCATCGTGCCGATTGCCGGCGGTGGCGGCGAGAAATGGCCGATCCACTTCTACTGGAGCTATCTCGTCATGCGTGAGGGCGGCCAGAAGGTCTTCGAAGCCGCCAAGAAGGGCGAGGGCGAAGGCTTCCTCGATCCGGCAATCGTCAAGGCCGGCGATGATCTCGCCGAGCTCGGCAAGCTCGAACCTTTCCAGCCCGGTTATCTCGGCGCAACCTGGCCGCAGACGCTTGGTGTCTTCGGTGACGGCAAGGCGGCGATGATCCTCGGCTTTGAAGCGACCGAGGCCAACCAGCGCAAGAATGCCGGCGACGGCAAGGGCCTTGCGCCCGACAATATCGGCCGTTTCGTCTTCCCGACGGTCGAAGGCGGCGCCGGCAAACCGACCGATACGCTCGGCGGTCTGAACGGCTGGGCCGTCACCAAGAAGGCCTCCAAGGAAGCGATCGATTTCCTCGCTTTCCTGACGAATGCGGACAACGAGCGGGCGATGGCCAAATCAGGTATGCTCCTGCCCGTTGCCGTCGGCGCCGATGATGGCGTCGTCAACCCGCTGCTGGCCGAATCGGCCAAGCAGCTTGCGGGTTCGACCTGGCATCAGAACTTCTTCGACCAGGATCTCGGTGCGGCCGTCGGCCGTGTCGTCAACGACGTCTCGGTGGAAATCGTCTCCGGACAGATGAACTCCAAGGACGGCGCCCAGATGATCCAGGACGCTTTCGAACTGGAACAATAACCAGCGCCCGCAGAGCCCTCCCGGCGCTCCTGTTAAAAACGGAGCGCCGGCATCGCTGCCGACGAGATGCGAAAGCAGGAACCATGGCCAATATCTCAGTCCTCTCGACACCGAGCGCCGCAAGGCCGGCAAGACGAGCCGCAAACCGGAAGAGTTCGGTCGCCCACGACCGGCTGACGGTGCTGCTGCTCTTTCTGCCACCGGCGCTGCTGCTCTTCACGCTCTTCGTCATCATGCCGATGGGCGAGGCGGCCTGGTACAGCCTTTATAAGTGGAACGGCTACGGCACGCCGACCGAGTTCATCGCGCTCCGCAATTTCCAGGTTCTGTTCCGCAACGCGGCTTTCACTCAGGCGCTGGTCAATAACGGCCTGATCATCGTCATCTCGATCTGTATCCAGGTGCCGCTTGCCATCTGGCTTGCCACCATGCTGGCCCACCGCATTCCCGGCGTCGTCGGCTACCGCCTGATCTTCTTCCTGCCCTATGTACTGGCGGATGTTGCCGCAGGCCTCATCTGGCGCTTCGTCTATGATGGCGACTACGGCCTGTTTGCCGCCATTTCCAACTTCTTCGGCTTCGCCAACCCTTACGTGCTCGCCGACAAAGACGTGGCGATCTATGCCGTGCTCGGGGTCATCGTCTGGAAATATTTCGGCTTTCACATGATGCTGTTCATCGCCGGCCTGCAATCGGTCGATAAGAGCGTGCTGGAGGCGGCCGAGATCGACGGCGCCACCGGCTGGCAAAAGTTCCGTTATGTCACGCTGCCGCTGCTCGGCTCCACCCTGCGCCTTTCGATCTTCTTTGCCGTCGTCGGTTCGCTGCAGCTCTTCGACATGATCATGCCGCTGACCGGCGGCGGGCCGTCAAACTCGACGCAGACGATGGTCACCTTCCTCTACACCTACGGCGTCATGCGCATGCAGGTGGGCTTGGGCAGCGCCGTCGGCGTCGTGCTGTTCATCATCTGCGTGACGCTCGCCTTCGGTTACAAAAGGATTTTCATGCGCCATGACTGATATGAGCTCTTCCATCCGCATGCGCACGTCGACACGTATCTATCTCTACGTGTCGCTGAGCCTGATCGCGGCGATCGTGCTGGTGCCGCTGCTGACGACGGCGCTCGGCGGCTTCAAGACCCTGGGCGACCTGCGCACCAACCCCTTCGGCCTGCCGACGGAATGGCAATGGGCGAACTACACCGACATTCTCTTTGGTGAGCGCTACTGGCTGCAGATCGGCAATTCGCTTGTCATCGCAGCGCTGACCGTGCTGCTGACGCTGATCGTCTCGTCGATGGCGGCCTTCGCTTTTGCCCATGTCCGTTTCTTCGGCTCGTCCTTCCTGCTCAACTACTTCCTGCTCGGGCTGATGTTTCCGGCGGCGACCGCGATCCTGCCGCTCTTCATCCGCATCCGCGATCTCGGCCTGCTCAATACCTATTGGGGCGTGGTGCTGCCGCAGGTGGCCTTCGGTCTCGGCATGAGCATCCTTTTGTTCAGGAACTATTTCCGCAATCTTCCGGAAGAATTGTTCCAGGCGGCCTTCGTCGACGGCTGCGGTTATATGAGGTTCTTCTGGCATATCTCGCTGCCGCTCTCCCGGCCGATCGTCGCTACCGTCAGCATCATCTCCTTCGTCGGCAGCTGGAACAGCTACATCCTGCCGCTGATCATGCTGAACTCGGAATCCAAATATCCCTGGCCGCTCGGCATCATGGTCTATCGCGGCGAATACGGCACGGAATGGCAACTGGTGCTGGCCTTCATCACGCTGACCATCCTTCCGACCATCATCGTCTTCTTCGTCGCCCAGAGACACATCATCGCCGGATTGACCGCCGGTGCCGTGAAATCCTGAGCCGAACCATTGCCCAAACCATTGGAGCTGCAATCATGGCATCCGTTGAATTGAATGATGTAAGCAAGGCCTATGGCGCCGTCGACGTCATCCACGGCATCTCTCTTCATATCGAGGATGGCGAATTCGTCGCGCTCGTCGGGCCGTCCGGCTGCGGAAAATCGACCCTGCTGCGGATGATCGCCGGCCTCGAAGAGATCACCGACGGCGAGATTGCCATCGGCGGCAACGTCGTCAACGGCATGACGCCGCGCGAGCGCAACATCGCCATGGTCTTCCAGTCCTATGCGCTCTATCCGCACATGACGGTGGCTGAAAACATGGGTTTCAATCTGAAGCTTGCCGGCGTTGCCAAACCGGAGATCGAGGCTCGTGTCGCTGAAGCCGCCCGCATGCTCGATCTCGCCAAGCTGCTCGACCGCAAGCCGGCCCAGCTTTCCGGTGGCCAGCGCCAGCGCGTTGCCATGGGCCGAGCTATCGTCCGCAACCCGGCCGTCTTCCTGTTCGACGAGCCGCTCTCCAACCTTGATGCGAAACTCCGCGTGCAGATGCGTTCGGAAATCAAGACGCTGCACCAGAAGGTTAGGACGACCTCGATCTATGTCACCCACGACCAGATTGAGGCGATGACACTCGCCGACCGTATCGTCGTGCTCAATCACGGCAGGGTGGAGCAGGCGGGTACGCCGCTCGAACTCTATAAGAAACCGGCCAATCTCTTCGTCGCCGCCTTCATCGGATCGCCGGCGATGAACATGCTCGAGGGCACGGTGGACGGCGAAAACGGCGAGCCCGCCGCCCGCCTCGAAGACGGCACGGCGATCCGCATCGCGCCCGATCGCCGGGTGAAGGCCGGCCAGGCCGTCACCATCGGTCTGCGCCCCGAACATCTCGTTCCCGGTATCGGCAATGGCACGCCACTTGCCGGCCGAACCATGCTGGTGGAACCGACAGGCGCCCAGACCCATGTGGTCTTCGATCTTGCCGGACAGCAGGTCACGGCGATCGTCGACGGCGAATATCCCGCCCGTTACGGCGCCGTGTTCGAGGCCAGCATCGCCAGCGACCAGGTGCATATCTTCGACCGTGGCACCGGCGTGGCGCTATAGGCGAAGATGGCCACGGCCATCCTCGATCGACGCTCCTGCCTATTCCGCCGCAACCCGTTCGACGCCGTTGGCCTGCACGATCTCTTCCAGGGCCGCGAGCTCTTCCGGAGTGAGATCCGTCAGCGGCGGGCGAACGGGGCCGGGGTTCTGGCCGAGAACCTGGAGCCCGGCCTTGATGATGGAGACGGCATAGCCCTTCTTGCGGTTGCGCAGGGCGACGAAGGGGAAGAAGAAGCTCTTCAGGATCTCGTCGACGGTCGTCTGGTCGCCGGTGCGCAAGGCGCCGTAAAAGCGCTGGGCGAGCGCCGGGACGAAGTTGAAAACAGCCGATGAATAGGTCGTCACGCCGGCGGCGAAATAGGCCTGGGCATAGACCTCATGGGTCGGCATGCCGCCGACATAGACGAGACGGTCGCCAAGCCGCGTGGTGATCTCGATGACCTTGTCGACATCGCCGACACCGTCCTTGAAGCCGATCAAGTTCGGGCATTCCTCCGCGAGCCGCGCAATGCTGTCGGCGGTCAGGATGGCGTTGTCGCGGTTGTAGACGATGACGCCGATGCCGACCGATTGGCAGACCGCCTTGACATGGGCGATCAGGCCGGCCTGCTCGGCAAACATCAGATAGGGCGGCAGAAGCAGCAGCCCGTCCGCGCCGGCCTTTTCGGCCGCCTGTGCGATCTCGATGGCAAGCGACGTGCCGTAGCCGGTTCCCGAAATGATCGGCGTATTGCCGGCAGAGGCCTTGGCGGCTTTGACGACCTGCGGGATCTCGCTCGGGTTGAGGGAGAAGAATTCACCGGTGCCGCCGGCGGCAAAGAGAGCGGCGGCGTCGTAACCGGCAAGCCACTCGACATGGCGGCGGTACTTCGCCTCGTCGAATTTAAGCTGATCGTCGAAATGCGTGACCGGAAACGAGAGCAGACCACTGCCGACGGCCTTCTTCAATTCAATCGGGTTCATCATCAAGTCCTATTCCTTACGTGTTGAAAATCGGCCGTGTCAGGCGCTTTCGAGCGTCTGCAGAAGTGCCGCGATATAGCCGTAGCAGAAGGCGAAGGCCGTGGCGGAAGGGTCCTTCCCGCTGACGGTCGGCACATGATCGGGCATCAGCATATATTTGAAGCCGACTTCCTTGTAGATCCTGGCCGAACGGGCCATGTCCATGTCGCCCTCGTCGGGGAAGGTCTCCATGAAGGAAAGCTTGCCGCCGCGAATGTTGCGGAAGTGAACGTTGAAGATCTTGTTGCGCTGGCCGAACCAGCGGATGATGTCGTCGATTTCCTCGCCGGGATTTTCGAGCATCTCGCCGACCGAGCCCTGGCAGAAATTGAGGCCGTGATAGGGGTTTTCGCGCATCAGCACGAACTTCTTCAAGCCTTCGACCGTGCCGAGCACGCGCGTGACGCCGCGATAGCCCGGTGGCGTATAGGGATCGTGCGGATGGCAGGCGAGCCGGACGCGGTTGCTTTCGGCGACGGGAACGACGCGCTCCAGGAAATAGTCGATCCTTTCCCAGTTTTCGTCCTCGGACAAAACGCCGGCAAGGCCCGGTGCTGCCTGCTGGTCCGTCTTATCCCAGCGGAAGCTGGCGTTCAGCGAGCCGCCGCGCCCCGGTTCATCCGGCGTGCGGGGAATGCCGATCAGGTTGAGATTATATTTCACCGCCGGAATGCCGGCGGCCGCGACATTCTCGATCATCTTGCAGACGGCGTCGATCTGCCTGTCGCGCTCGGGACCGGCAAGCAGGATATCGGGATAGGAGGCTTTCTCGATCGGCTGCGAGGGCAGGGGGAGCTGGATCATGTCGAGGATCAGCCCGAAGCTCTCGACCTTGTCGCGATGACGCTCGATATCGGCAAGCGTCCAGCTGCTCGGCGCTCCCGGCGGATCGGCGCTGATATGCTTGACGCCCAGTTGCGCGAAGATGCGATAATCGTCGTCGTCGCGGGCGGCCACCTGTGTTCCCAGATACATTCCCAATCCCTCTGAAATTTACGATGTCATATGACATAATATGAATTTCGGAGAGTGTCGAGCCCTATTGCTGTTCGGCGAGCATGCGGTAGCGACGCTGGCTTGCCATCATATGGGCGCGCATTGCCTGGCGGGCGCGTTCCGGATCCTGATCGGCAATCGCCGAGAGGATCTCGACATGTTCGGCGTAGACCTTCTGCAGATAGTCGCGGTCATTGGCCTCGGGCAGCGTCGGAAACTGGCCGCGAGGGATGGCGCGCGGGCCGAAATGGCGCAGCACGTCGACATAGAAGCGGTTGTTCGTTGCTGCGGCAATCGCCATGTGGAAGGCGTAGTCGGCCTCCACCGTCTGCTGTCCACTCTCGATCAACTGCGCCATCCGGCGGTTGGCCTCGCGAATGGCCGCCTCCTGCTCGGCTGTGCGGCGATAGGCGGCGATTGCGGCCGCTTCACCTTCGGCCGCCATGCGAAACTCCAGCAATTCCAGGGTTTCCGGAATGCTTTTGATTTCCACCGGCGTCAGCGACAGAACGGAATGCGCCTTCGGATCGGCGACGAAGACGCCTTTGCCCTGGATCGGCCTGACGAAGCCAGCTGCCCTGAGATCGGCAATCGCCTCGCGCACGACAGTGCGGCTGACGCCGAAGGTGGCTTCCAGCTGCGGTTCGGTCGGCAGCTGGTCGCCGACGCGCAGCTTGCCCGTTTCGATTTGCGCCCGTAGCTGATCGATGACCTGCTGTGCCAGTCTTTGCCGACCGCGGCTGAGTGTCGTCATATCCGTTCCCCAATTCCCTTTGCATCACGTCTTCCGCTCGGCTCTTGCAAATCATATTCGACTTCGTTAAATCATAATACGACATACGGACGACATAATATGTCTTTCTTATAGTAATCCAGGGAGGAGTTACAATGAAGCATTTTTCCAAGGGCCTGTTCGTCGGCGCCGTCATCGGCGCGCTGACGATCGCAGCGCCTCAGCTCTATGCCGCCACACCGAAGGACCAACTGGTGATCGGGACATCGCTGGCACAGGTTCTGTCTCTCGATCCGCATCAGGCGACGGAGGGAAAAGCGGTCGAGATCATGTCGAATCTCTACGATCGCCTGGTCAACAGTACGCCGGACGGCGAGATCGTGCCGCAACTGGCGGAAAGCTGGAAGGTTGACGACAAGGGCATCACCTTCACGCTGCGCGAGGCCAATTTCGCCTCCGGCAATCCGGTGACATCGAAGGATGTCGTCTATTCGCTGGGACGGCTCCTGAAGCTCGACCAGGCTGCTGCCGCAAACCTCAAGCGCGTCGGCTATGACAAGAACAACGTCGACAAGCTCGTCACGGCGGTCGACGACAAGACGGTTCGCATCGATTTTTCCGGCCAGGTGACTGCCGAGATGCTGCTCTACCGGCTCGCGGCCTCGACCACCAGCGTGGTCGACAGTGTCGAAGTGCAGAAGCATGTTGCCGACAACGACTGGGGCAATGCCTGGATGCGCACGCACTCGGCCGGCTCCGGTCCGTTCACCCTCAATCGCTGGTCTCCGAACGAACTCGTGATCCTCGACGCCAACAAGGATTATGTGGCCGGCGCTCCGAAAATGAAGCGCGTCATCGTTCGCCACGTTCCGGAGAGCCAGGTCGAGCGATTGATGCTCGACCGGGGTGACATCGATATTGCCAGCGCGCTGACGGCAGCCGATCTTGCGACCTTCAACGATAAGAAGGGCTTTACGATCCAGCGGATTCCCACCGGCGGCTTTTACGTGCTGTCGATGAATGCCGGCAATAAGTACCTCTCCAACCCGAAGGTTCGCGAGGCCATTGCCTACGGTATCGACTACAAGGGCATCGAAAAGACGATCATGGGTCCTTACGGGCGGGCGAGAAACGTGCCCGTTCCGGAGAATTTCGAATATGCGATCCCCAATCCCGATTGGCATCTCGACGTCGAAAAATCCAAGCAGCTGTTGGCCGAGGCAGGGTTCAAAGACGGCTTTTCGCTGTCGCTGAAGACCATCGCCCAGACGCCGCGCATCGATCTCGCCACGGCCATCCAGGCATCGCTCGCCCAGGTTGGCATCAAGATCGATATCCAGCAGGGCAACGGCTCGGAAATCATCGCCGCCCACCGCGCCCGGGATTTCGATCTGCTGATCCCGCAGACCAGCGCCTACATGCCGAATGTCCTCGGCTCGATGGAGCAGTTCTCGTCCAATCCGGACAATTCCAAGGAAGCCAACAATGCCGGCAACTTCGTCTGGCGCTCGGCCTGGGACATTCCGGAACTCACGGCCCTGACGGCAAAGGCATCGATGGAGCCGGACGCCAAGAAGCGCGGCGAGCTCTATGTCGAAATGCAGAAGATGTTCGTCGAGCAGAACCCGGCGGTGCTTCCGATGTTCGAACGCTTCGAGCCGATCGTCCTGTCGAGCAAGGTGCAAGGATATGTGGGGCATCCGACCCAGCTGACGCGTCTCGAGAACGTCACGAAGTCTGAAGCCCAGTAATACTCCCGAGGCAGCCGATCATGAAGGAACTCTCTGTAGCCGAATTTGGCCGACGCCTGGCGCATTTGCTGGTCAGCCTGTTCATCCTCCTCTGCGTCACCTTCGTGATCGGCCGCGTCCTGCCCACTGATCCCGTCGGCGCGATCGTCGGCGAGCTCGCCGATCCCGCAGCCTATGCGGCGATGCGCACGCGCCTCGGCCTCGATCTGCCGATCTACCAGCAGTTTTTCCTCTATCTGAACGGGTTGGCCCATGGTGATTTCGGCACGGCCGTGCTCACCGGCAATCCCGTCTCTTCAGACCTCGCTCAGGCCTTCCCGGCGACGTTCGAACTCGCCACGCTTGCCGTGATCATTTCGACCTTCGTCGGCGTGCCGCTCGGCCTGGTCGCGGCCTTGTTTCGCGATAGCCTGATCGACAAGATCGCCCGCGTGGTTGCCCTCGTCGGTCATTCGATCCCGGTTTTCTGGTTCGGCATCGTCGGGCTCGTCATCTTCTATGCCGGCCTGAACTGGGTCGGCGGGCCGGGCAGGGTCGATGTGTTTTACGAAGGGCTCGTCACGCCGCAGACCGGGCTGCTGTTGGTCGACAGCCTCCTGCAGGGTGAGACCGAGATCTTCTGGAATGCGCTCGGCCATATCATTCTGCCGGCCTGCATCCTTGCCTATGCCGCCATGGCCTATATCACGCGCATGACCCGCAGCTTCACGCTGGAGCAGTTGAGCCAGGATTACGTCATTGCCGCCCGCGCCAAGGGAGTGAGCCCGACCGGCACGATTTTGCGCCACGTCCTGCCGAATATCGCGGTGCAGCTGATCACCATCCTTGCCATTTCCTATGGCGGGCTTCTCGAAGGCGCCGTCGTCACCGAGATCGTCTTCTCCTGGCCGGGCATCGGCCAATATATGACCAACGCGCTGATGATCGGCGATATGAACGCCATTGTCGCAGCCACCATCATCGTGGGATTCATCTTCATGTTCCTGAACTTCCTGGCCGACGTCGCCTACGCCGTCCTTGATCCGCGCATGAGGGAGGCAGCCCGATGAGCGATGCCGTTCACAGCGAGATTCAGATCCGTCCTCCAAGCGTGCCGAGCCGGGTTGCCGCCTCCTTTGCCCGCGCCGGCCGCAAACTGGCCGACGAACCGCTCGGCCTTGCCGGCTTCGCCGTCCTTGGCATCCTCTGCGTCGTCGCGATCTTCGCGCCGCTTCTGGCGCCCTATGATCCGACCATACAGGCGCTTGGCGATGCCTTGCAGCCTCCGAGCCTCGCTCACCTGGCGGGTACGGACGAATTCGGGCGGGATATTCTGAGCCGTCTCATCTTCGGCACGCGCATCACCATCCAGACCGTGCTTGCGGTCTCCCTGATCGTCGGGCCGATCGGGCTGCTGATCGGCGTCGTCGCCGGCTTCTTCGGCGGCAATACCGACGCCTTTCTGATGCGCGCCACGGATATCGTTCTTTCCTTCCCGTCGCTGATCCTGGCGCTCGCCTTTGCCGCAGCACTCGGCGCGGGGCTGGGCACGGCGATCATCGCCATCTCGCTCACGGCATGGCCGCCGATCGCAAGGCTTGCCCGCGCCGAGGCGCTTGTCGTCAGAAATGCCGATTATGTCGTCGCCGCCCGCCTTTATGGTGCGTCGCCGATCCGCATTCTTCTCCTCTATATCGCACCCATGTGCATTCCCTCGGTCATCGTGCGCCTGACGCTCAACATGGCGGGCATCATCCTGACGGCGGCCTCGCTCGGCTTTCTCGGCCTCGGCGCTCAGCCGCCCGCGCCGGAATGGGGCGCGATGATCTCCAACGGCCGCAAGTTCATGCTCGATTACTGGTGGGTCGCCGTCATGCCGGGTATCGCCATCCTGCTGACGAGCCTTGCCTTCAACGTCGCCGGAGATGCTCTGCGCGACATTCTGGATCCCCGCCATGCAAGATCGTGATCTCCAGCCCGTTCTGTCAGTCAAGGACTTGAGCGTCCGTTTCGGGCGAGGCGCGGTCCCCGCCGTGTCCAATGTCAGTTTCGACGTCGGACGAGAACGTGTCGGCATCGTCGGCGAATCCGGCTCCGGAAAATCGACGACCGGCCGCGCCGTCATGCGCCTTCTGCCGCCGGCCGCCGTGGTTTCTGCCGAGCGTCTGGATCTGACAGGCAGTTCGCTTCTCTCGAAGACCGAGCGTCAGATGGGCGCGCTTCGCGGCAAGGATATCGCGCTGATCATGCAGGATCCGCGCTATTCCCTGAATCCGGTGCTCTCGATCGGCAAGCAGATCGCCGAGGCCGCGCGCCTTCACCTCGGCCTTCGCGGCAAGCCGGCGCAGGATGCTGTCCGCGCCATGCTGGAGCGCGTGCGGATCAGCGATCCGGAGCGGGTCATGGCGCTTTATCCCCACCAGATTTCAGGCGGCATGGGCCAGCGTGTAATGATAGCGATGATGCTGCTGGCGCGGCCGAAGCTCGTCATCGCCGACGAGCCCACCTCCGCGCTCGATGTCAGCGTACGGAAGGATGTGCTCCTGCTGCTCGACGAACTGGTGCGGGAGAACAATTCGGGCCTGCTCCTGATCAGCCACGACATCCGCATGGTGGCGGCCTTCTGCGAGCGCATCATCGTCATGTATGCCGGCAAGATCGTGGAAACCCTGACCAGCCTGGAAGAGGCTCGCCATCCCTATACCCGCGGGCTGATATCAGCGCTGCCCGACCCGAAGAACCCGGTTCGCCGGCTTGCGGTTCTCGACAGGGCCAAACTCGATCTGGAGACGGCGCAATGATCAACGTGCGGGACCTCGATGTCGTCTTCGCCTCAGGCAAGAACAGGAACCATGTCGTCAGGGGCATCAGCTTTCAGGTCAACCCTGGCGAAACACTGGGCATCGTCGGCGAATCCGGATGCGGTAAATCGACGGTGCTGCGCTGCCTCGCCGGGATGGAAAGTGGTTGGACGGGCCGGATCGAGCTCGGCGGAAAACCGATCGGAAAGAAGCGCTCCCGCGAGGAACTGACCTCAGCCCAGATGGTGTTTCAGGACCCCTACGGGTCTCTGCATCCTCGCCATCGTATCGGCACCGCACTGGCCGAGCCGCTGCGCGCCATGGGACATTCCGATATCTGGTCCAAGGTCGAAAAGGCATTGATCCAGGTGGGGCTTCCTGCAAGCTTTGCAAGTCGTTTTCCGCACGAGCTTTCCGGCGGCCAGAGGCAGCGCGTGGCGATCGCCCGGGCACTCATCCTGTCGCCGCCGATCCTGCTGCTCGACGAACCGACATCGGCGCTCGACGTTTCCGTCCAGGCCGAAATCCTGAACCTGCTTGCCGATCAACGCGAAGAGAAGGGACTGACCTATCTGCTCGTCAGCCACGATCTCGCTGTGATCGCCCATATGTGCGACCGGGTACTGATCATGAAGGATGGCGGCTTCGTGGATGAACTCACGAAGGAAGATCTGCAGGCCGGCATCACGCATGATGCCTATGCGCGAGAGCTGTTCGAAGCGAGCTTTATGGAAGCTTGATCAGGGTGTTTTGCAATAGCTTGCGAAAGCGTCGAGGAAACGGCGCATCTCGTCCTGACGCTGAGGCTGGGAAAGCTGCTCGCCAATCTCGTCCGGTGAAAGCTTCATCAGATGGAGGCGAAGGAAGAGTTTTTCGTTGAAGCGATCGCTCAGTGTGGCGAGAACGGTGCGAAGCTGGTGCAGCATGTCGTCGCCGCGATGCGACGCGTGCGCAAGCACGATCGGTTTGCCGATCACTTCGTTGCGGGAGACGAGCCAGTCGATGGCGTTCTTCAACCCGCCGGGAATAGACCTGATATATTCGGGGCTCGCCAGGATCAGCCCGTCGGCATCCGCGATCGCGTTCGCAAAGGCTACCACTTCACGCGGAGGTTCCTGCTCCAGGTCGGGCGAAAAGACGGGAAGTTCTCCCAAGCGGTCATAGACCGAAACCTGATGCGTCGCGCCCGCAACCGACTGAAAAGCATAGAGCATGGCGGTGTTGGTGGAGGCCCGGCGGGCGCTTCCGGATATTGCCAGGAATTTCATGATCGCGGCATAACCTCCTGCAGGCGCCTGACAGCAGCAACGCTGCCCCTTTCGACGAGATGGCAGGAAAGCTCGACGCGCCGCCGCGGCGTCGCAAGGCCGAGCATCATGTCGCGCAGCAGATCGAGCGCGGTGGCGCCGAGTTCGCGCATCGGAATATGCACGGTCGAGAGCGGCGGATTGAGAAAAGCCGATTGCGGCAGGTCGTCTATGCCCATGACGGAAATGTCTTGGGGCACAGCATAACCCATCGCCTGCAATCCGCGCACGGCGCCGTTTGCAAGGCTGTCGCCCGCCGTCAGGATGGCTGTGAAGAACAGGCCCTTCTCGCGGATAAGCTGAGTGACGGCTTCGGCGCCGAGTTCCGGCAGCCAGTCGTCGACTTCGAGTACCAGATCGGCATCAGCCGTCAGCCCGTGATGCAGCAGGGCATCGCGCCAGCCCTCCAGGCGTCGCTCGATCGTCCGCCGTCCCGGCCGCAGCATGAACAAGATGCGTTGATGCCCCGCCTCGATCAGCCGCTCGGCGGCGATGAAGGCGGCCGAACGGTTGCAGGGCGTCACACTCGAAAGCCGCATATAGGGATCGTCGCTGTTGACGAGCACGACGGGCTTTCCGAGATCGGCGGCGGCGGCAAGCATATCCTCCTCGTCGACGGTCAGGATCAGCATGCCGCCGAAGCTCGCATCGTCCCGCATCTCGGCGATGACGCGCGCTTCATCCGCCTGGTCGGCGATGGGACGCATCGCCATCTCGATGCCGAGGGCGGCTGCGCGGGCATTCAGTCCTTCGAGCACGTAGAGCGTGAACTGGTTACGAACATAATCGATCATCGCCGCACCGGAGGCGACGAGCATCACCTTTTTGCCCGCCACACTCGCCGGCAGGGCGTAGCTGACCTCGCTTGCCGTTTCCAGCACCAGCTTGCGGATCTCGGGCCTCACGCCCTTTTCGCCGGCCAGCGCCCGCGACACGGTGCTGATCGATACGCCGCATCTGGCGGCAATATCGTCGAGGCGCGTGCGCCTGCCTTTTTTCTGCTCCGCTGCCATGACATCTCCTCGCTCCCTCTCTGTTATGCAAAAATCTTTCACATTGCGCAAATGGAATGCCTATGCACAATTGTCGCGAGGAGTCCGCAACAAAGCAGGGAGGCTGAAGATGCGGCTTGACGGGCAGTCCATGCGTCGGCTTTGCACCCGGCGTCTCAAGGTTCGAGCATGATGCCGAAAAGTGTCACATGCGCCAGCTGTTCCAGAGCGGGCTGAAGCATGGCCGCCGAACAGCAATCCTATCTTCGTCGCGCAACAGCGAAGCAAACCCCGATCGTCTACTGGCAGCTCTCAAGCCTATGGCAGGAGCGGTACGATGTCGCCGACCGCCCGATGGAAGGCAGGATGGATCCCTTCTTCTTCGTCACCAAGACGAAGAATTTCATTCCGCATGAATATCCCTGCCGCACCGAATTCAAGAAAGCTTTCTTCAGCCGGCGGCCGCAACCTTCAGCCGACTTCGAGGCTATCCGCTGGTGGCTTCCCTTCGCGTCGCCACGTGTCGATCTCTCCGGCTTCTGGTTTCGCCCGACGCGCATCGGCTGCTGGGCGCGCACCTTTCTCGATGCCCGATCGGCAGGCTCCGCCAAGCTTCGCCTGTCGACCTGCGGCGGCGCCATCCTATTCGTCAACGGCAGCGAACAGGGTTTCATGGCGCCATACGAGCGCAATCTCGAAGCCCAGCAGATCTTCGAGGTCGAGCTGTCCGCCGGCCTCAACGAGATCCGCGTCTATTTCGACGATCTCGCCGAGCGTGACGCCCGTTTCTATTTCCAGCTGGATTATCTCGAAGGACCTGAGGTCGAAACATCGCTTCCCGTTCCGACCGCCGCCGGTGACGTGGATGTGCTGGAGGCGATCCTCGAAGGCATGCGCTTCGACCGCACCGCCTATCTCGGCGAGGACGTGACGATCCTTTTTCCCAGGCCGCTGCCGGTGGCGCTGACCTGCCATGTCGAGATCGAAGGCGACTTCATGTCGGTCGAACGCTTCGACTATGATTTCGCGCTGGAGAAGGGTGCAACCAAGCTTGAGCTTGGCACCTCGGCGCGTATGCCGGCCGATTTCCGTCACTTCCGCATCGCTTTCAAAGCCGGTGAGTTTTCCGTCGGCCGCACGCTCGGCGTCGAGATCTGTCATCCGCAGGGGGAAGCGCCCGCTGCGCTGGAGGACCGCGTCGCCGAGGCGCTTGCGAAGGTCGCTACGCATTCCGAGCCCGATACCGTCTGCGCCTTTGCGCGCCTGGCGCTGGGGCAGGGCGGCGAGGAGACCGAGGCGATGATAGCGGCCATGCTGCCCGTCATCGAGGATTGCCACGACTGCGCCGATTTCGTGCTGGTGCCGCTGCTGTTTGCCTATACACGCTGGAGCGATCTGCTGTCGCCGGCGCTGCGGGAGAGGATTGAACACGCCGTCCTCCGTTACCGCTATTGGATGGACGAGCCGGGCAACGACGTTCAGTGGTATTTTTCGGAAAACCACGCGCTTCTATTCCATACCGCCGCCTATCTCGGCGGCAGGCTTTTCCCCGAGGCCGTCTTCATCAGGTCCGGCCGCACCGGCGCCGAACAGATGAAGGTCGGCGAAGAGCGCGTCCGCGCCTGGCTCGATCATTTCGAGTGCTGGGAAATGGCCGAGTGGAATTCCGTTCCCTATTTCCCGATCGATCTCAAGGGCCTGACGGCGCTCGCCGCCTGTGCGCCGGATGAGGCGATCCGCAGCCGCGCGAGAGCCAGCATCGTTCGCCTGATGGAGATCGTCGCCCGCTCGGCCCATCATGGCATGCTGACCGGCAGCCAGGGCCGCTCCTACGAACATACGCTGCGTCCCGGCCGTTCGATCGAACTGTCGGCCATCGCCCGCCTGCTCTGGGGGCGCGGTTGGTACGGCCGGCGCGTCCATGCCTTGCCGCAGCTTGCCGTCTGCATCCGTGATCATGGCCTGCATTTTCCCGAAGAGCTTGCGGCAATCGCCGCCCATGACGCCGATGATGCGCAGGAATGGACCTTTTCCCAGGGCGAGAACCGTTTCGCCGCGCTCTATCACTACAAGACACGCGACACCGCACTCGGCACCATCGCGCATTATCGCCCCGGCGCCTGGGGCTACCAGGAGACGGTGCTGCACCTGCGCTTGGGCACGCGGCCGGAAGCACAGATCTGGATCAACCATCCCGGCGAAACCATCCAGTTCGGCTACGGCCGGCCAAGCTTCTGGGGCGGCTGCGGAACGCTTCCGCGCGTGCATCAGTATCGTGATCTCGCGATCCTCGATTTCGACATCCACGAGGGCCAACCGGATTTCACCCATGCCTGGTTCCCGGTGGAAGCCTTCGACGACAGCGTGGTTGATGGCAACTTGGCACTCGCCCGCTCTGGTAGCGGCCTGGCGCTGCTCATCGGCAGCGGAATGCTGACGCCTGTCAAGGAAGGCCCGACGACGGATATGGAACTGCGGCTCGCCGGTCGGAAGAGCCGCTGGATCGTGCGCCTCTCCGATCTTAAGCGGGAAGGCGGCCTTGACGGTATGCAGGCGCGTTTTGCCGGGCTCTCTGCCCGCCGGGATGACGAGGGCGCATTGATCGTCGTCGATCCCGATTATGGCCAGGTCGTTTTCGAAGAAGACAGCACCGTGCGCGCCGAAGGCCGCATTCTCAGTCCTTCGGACTGGTCGGTGCGGGGAGACGCGGTACATCTCACGATACCGGGCAGGCAGCCTCGGCGCGCGGCCTCGTAGACGAAGTATCCGGCAGGTGGAGGACCGGCCGGGCGCAGCAATTCATCGGTCAGGAGGAGGAGAAAATGACCAGAATGAAATCGATCGGCGCGGCTTTCGCTGCGGTTCTCTTGAGTTCCGTAGCTGCTCAGGCCGGCGACGTGCGCATCATGTGGTATTCCGACGGCGGCGAAGGCGAGGTGATCAAGGACCTGCTCGCGCGCTTCTCGAAGGCTAATCCCGACGTCAACGTCATCCTCGACGAAGTCTCCTACGATGTCGTCAAGGAACAGCTGCCGGTGCAGCTGGAAGCCGGGAAGGGGCCTGATATCGCCCGCGTCACCAATCTGAAGGCGCCGGCGCAGCATTGGCTCGATCTTCGCCCTTACCTCACCGACGCGAAATACTGGGACGACAATTTCGGCGCCCAGGCCGACTGGATGCGTCCCGACGGCTCGAACGCCATCACCGGCTTCATGACGCAGCTGACGCTGACCGGCGGCTTCGTCAACAAGACGCTGTTCGATCAGGCCGGCGTTGAAATTCCCGGACCGAAGGCAACCTGGGACGATTGGGCGGCGGCGGCCAAGAAGGTCGCCGACAGTCAGAAGGTCTTCGCCATGGCGATCGACCGCTCCGGCCACCGCGTCTCCGGCCCGAACATCTCCTACGGCGCCAACTATATCGCCGCCGATGGCAAGCCCGCACCGATCGACCAGGGCGCTAAGGATTTCCTCAGCCGCTTCGTCAAATGGAACGAGGACGGCACCGTCAACAAGGACGTCTGGGTGAGTGCCGCCGGCACCACCTATCGCTCCGCGGCCGAAGACTTCATCAATGGCGGGCTTGCCTATTTTTATTCGGGCAGTTGGCAGATTTCCGGCTTCGCCCAGAAGATCGGCGACAATTTCGATTGGGTCATGACCGGCAGCCCCTGTGGCACGGTTGCCTGCTCCGGCATGCAGGGCGGCGCCGGTCTCGTCGCCGTCAAGTACACCAAGAACCCCAAGGATGTCGCCAAGGTGATGGATTATCTGGCAAGTGCCGATGTTCAGAAGGAGTTCGCCGAGCGCAGCCTGTTCATTCCCGCGCATAAGGGCGTGGCTGCCGGCCAGGTGGACTTCAAGACCGACAATCCGCATGTGAAGGCGGCGCTGACGGCCTTTGTCGCAGCGGCCGGCCAGACGGCGGCGCCCGCGATGAAGCTGCCGGGCTGGAAGTGGTCGGATGCGTACTACAGCGCCATCGTTGCCCGCATCAGCCAGGTGATCGCCGGCGAAATGAAGCTCGACGACGCCTATGCGCGCATCGACGAGGACATCAAGGCCAAGGTCGCCGCCAACTGACGGAAGAACAGATGGCTCCGAAGACGGTTTCCCCAGAACCGCCGGCGAAAGCCGGTCTGCGGCAGGCGCTCCATGCGCCTGTCCGGCTTCTCATGGGGATCGTCGATATTCCCATGCGCGCCTGGCAGAAGCTGACCGGGCTGAACGGCATGGCGGGCGTCTTCCTGGCGCCCAATATGCTGATTTTCACGGTCTTCGTGCTGCTGCCGCTGGTCATCAATTTCATCTATTCGACGACGAGCGGCAGCGCCATCTTCCTTCAGAACCGGACCTATGTCGGCGCTGACCAGTACCGCCTCCTCTTTGATTGCGGCTCTTATCTCGATCCGTCCACCTGCGCGGCCGATACCTTCTGGGCGGCCGTGCGCAACACCGCCGTCTTTGTCGTCTTTCAGGTCACGGCGATGCTGATCACGGCGCTGACAACGGCGCTGATCCTCAATCGCGAGCTTTCCAATCGCGGCTTTTGGCGCGCCGTCTTCTTTTTCCCGGTGCTGCTGTCGCCTGTCGTCGTTGGCCTGATCTGGAAATGGATCCTCCAGCGCGAGGGCCTGCTGAACTATGCGCTAAGCCCCTTCGGCTTCGAACCCTTCTCCTGGCTCAGCGATCGCTTCTGGGCCTTCTTCTTCGCCGTCTTCGTCTCGGTCTGGGCGCATATGGGCTTCTACGCGCTGATCCTGCTCGCCGGCCTGCAGGCGATCCCTAAAGATCTCTACGAGGCGGCCGCGATGGACAAGGCGAGCCCCACCCGGATCTTCCGGCGCATCACCCTGCCTCTGCTGATGCCGAACCTCATCGTCGTCCTGGTGCTGGCGCTGATCCGCGCCGTGCAGATATTCGATGAGGTCTTCGTGCTCACCGGCGGCGGGCCGGGCACCAGCACCATGTACATCACCCAGTATATTTACGAGACCGGCTTTGCGAGTTCGTTGCGCAATCCGGGGCTCGCATCGGCTGCCTCGATCCTGATGGGCCTCGTGCTCGTCATACTGACGCTGATCCAGCTCGGCGTCAGCGCCCGCAACGAGAAGAGGGGAACACGCCAATGAGCGCTGTCGGCGCCTTCCTGCTGCGTCGCCGCGGCCGCGGCTGGCACTGGACCGATGTCGTTACCTGGATCTGGCTGATCTCCGGTGTCTTCCTGATGTTCGGCCCGGCCGTCTGGCTGGTCTTCTCCTCCTTCAAGACGCCCGCGGCGCTTGCCGAGTTCCCGCCGTCCTTCCTGCCTTATGTCACCCAACAGGCCGTGGTGCCCGGCTACGACAAGCCGCTGCCGCTCTATAATGTCACGATGCTGGACGGCAGCACCCGAGTGCTCGCCGAAGTCCGCCGGATCGGCATTATGGGCCAGATGGTCGATCCGAAACAGCCGGGCGAAATCGTCAAGGTCAACATCAAGGACCGCACGCCGGTGCGTGAGGTCGAATTCGCCGGGGGCAACTACACCGAACCCTTCCAGCGTTTCGATTTCTTCCAGTTCCTGCGCAACTCCGTCTTCGTGACCGTGGTGGCGACGGCAATCACGCTGCTCGTCAATTCCATGGCCGCCTTCGCGCTGTCGAAATACCAGTTTCCCGGCCGTACTGCCGTCATGCTGATGATCCTGGCGACGCTGATGGTGCCGCTTTCGGTGATCGTCGTGCCGCTCTATTCCGTCATCGGCACGCTGAACCTCTTCGACAGCCTCTGGGGCGTCATCCTGCCGACGGTCGCCACGCCGACAGGCGTCTTCCTGCTGCGCCAATACATGCTGACGATCCCCGACGAGCTGATCGACGCCGCGCGCATGGATAAGGCCAGCGAATGGCAGATCTACTGGCGCATCATCCTGCCGCTGTCGGCGCCGGCGCTGGCGGTGCTGGCGATCTTCTCGGTCGTCTGGCGCTGGAATGATTTCCTCTGGCCGCTGATCGTGCTCTCGCGCAAGGAACTCTACACGCTGCAGGTCGGACTCAACGTCTATGCCGGCGAACTCAACGTCCAATGGCACTACATCCTCGCCATGACCGTCGTTTCGATGATCCCCGTCGTGCTGATCTTCGTCTTCCTGCAACGCTTCATCACGACTGGTATCGCCGGCTCCGGACTGAAATAACATGAAACAGGAGAGCGCATGAGCGGGCTCGAGCTCAGGAACATCGTCAAGAATTTCGGCTCCGTCGAGGTCATTCGCGATGTCTCGCTTGACGTAAGAGACGGCGAATTCGTCGCTTTCGTCGGCCCGTCCGGCTGCGGGAAATCGACGCTGCTGCGCCTGATCGCCGGTCTCGACAAGCCGACGGGCGGCAACATCCTCATCGACGGCAAGGACGTCACCGCCATCACCGCCGCCGACCGCGGTCTCGCCATGGTCTTCCAATCCTACGCGCTCTATCCGCATATGAGCGTGCGCGAGAATCTGGCCTTCGGCTTGGAGAATACCAAGGTGGCCAAGGCCGAGATCGAGGCGCGCATTGCCGACGCCGCGCGCATGCTGGAGATCGAACCCTTCCTGCAGCGCCGTCCGGGCCAGCTTTCCGGCGGTCAGCGCCAGCGCGTCGCGATCGGCCGCGCCATCGTCCGCCGGCCGGATGCCTTCCTGCTCGACGAGCCGCTGTCCAATCTCGATGCAGAGCTCAGGGTGAGCATGCGCGCCGAACTCGCTGCCCTCCACGCCCGCCTGAAGGCGACGATGATCTATGTCACTCACGATCAGGTGGAGGCGATGACGCTTGCAAACCGCATCGTCGTGCTGCGGGGCGGCAGGATCGAGCAGGTGGGGACCCCGCTGGAGCTTTACAATAAGCCCGCGAACCGCTTCGTCGCCGGCTTCATCGGCGCGCCGCACATGAATTTCCTGGAGGGGTCGGTCACCGGTCACGAAGGCGGTTTCATGCAAGTCGAAACCGTAGGCGGCCATCGTCTTTCCGCTGTTGCCCGGGAGGTGCATCCGATCGGCGAGAGGGTCAGCATCGGCATCCGGCCACAACACATCACCCTTGCCGACGCGGGTGCCGAAAGCAGGCTGGACACACGCGTCACACTCGTCGAGGAGTTGGGCTCCGAGACGGTCGTGCATGCCGATGCGGCGGGAAAGAAGCTGATTGCAGTCTTCGCCGGCCAGCAGCGGATGAAATCCGGCGACAGCCTGCCGCTGCATCTTGATCCCGCGGTGCTGCATCTTTTCGGCGAGGACGGTCGGCGCCTGTCTTGAGCCTGCACATGCGTTCCCCGTTTTAATGTTTCCTGATCTCGCCTCGAAAATAGGGGATGAGGAAGCGGACCGGGCGGGTAGGGAGCTCGTCTGCCTTTTCGTCGGCCATCGGGAGAAAGCGGAAAAAGCCCGTTGTTCTCCAGCACCGCCGCGTCCGCTTGGCGCGGTCCGCAACCTCCACTCGGGAACGGCGTTTTCAGCCGAAGGTTCCAGGAAAATCAACCTCGTCCGCTCGAGCCGATAGGCTCGATGAGGCACGCCGGCTCTTTTCAAACGGATATGTCGCTCTAGCTTAGAGAGCACCTACGAAAGGAGGAAACCATGACCGACGCACCGAACACGGCGACCCCGGCGCGAAGAGTTTTGCGTGGCCGCCCCTACAGCATGAGCGAGTTTGCGAGAAAATATCGGCTCGACGACAAGGAGGCGAAACGGCTCTACGAAAAGTTCGGCCCATCCGCCACCGAGCTCGACCTGTTGATGGCGGCAAAGCGGCGCCCGCCCGGCCTGCCGACCAATCTGGATTCCTGACGGTCCGCCATGAGGACCCGAACTGGAAGCTGCCTTTGCGGGGCGGTCGCCTACAAAGTGGAAGGTGAGCCGCTTCGCGTCGGCCTCTGCCATTGTGCCGATTGCCGCAAAACGAGCGGCTCCGCCTTCGTTTACTTCGCCGTCTGGCCGCGTCAGGCTTTCTCCCATAGCGGCGAAATCGCCACGTTCGCCGGCCGCAGCTTCTGCCCCGTCTGCGGCGGCAGGCTCTTTTGTCTCCAGGACGCCGCAGTTGAAATCCGCCTCGGGTCTCTCGATAGTCCGCCGACCGACCTTGCCCCCGGCTACGAGGTCTGGACCAAACGGCGCGAACCATGGCTGCATGCTTTGCCCGGCGCGGGCCAATTTGCCGAGGATGCGGACTGACGGACGCTGTACGGTTTTGCGCGACATGCTCCGCCGCACCGAAACTTGACTTTTCTTACCAATATTTCATTTCACCCATCCGCAATTCCGTGGCACTCCGGCGACAGTGCTAATCGCCGGTTCATCTGCGGTGTGATTATTTCGCTGCGGAGGCCGAAGCGGCCACTGACGGATCGAGGACGACATGAACAAAATCGTAAGCGGCAACGAAACCGGGGCAAAGGCCGGCGCAACGCCTGACCTCGCAGCGGTTCTTGCCGCCTCGGGAAAGCAGGGCAAGCGACGCCGCTGGCGCGGACGCCTGCTCGTTCTTCTCGTCGTCGTCGCCGCTGCCGCAGTCGCCGCCTACATCTATATGGGGCGCGGGCGCAGCGAAGTGAGCTACGCCACACAGCCGGTAAAACGCGGCGACCTGACGGTGCTCGTCACCGCCACCGGCTCGGTGCAGCCGACCGAGCAGGTCGATATATCGAGCGAGCTTTCCGGCACGGTCCGCGACGTCAACGTCGACTACAACAGCGCCATCAAATCCGGCGACGTACTGGCTCAGCTCGATACCAACAAGCTCGAGGCGGATGTGAAGAGTTCGCGCGCCAAGCTGAATTCGGCCAAGGCGAATGTCGCCAAGGCCAATGCGGATCTGGAATCGGCAAGCACCTCGCTGGAACGGCTGAAGAGCCTGGTCAGGAGCAACGTCTCCACCCAGCAGAGCCTTGATGACGCCACCTACAAATACGATTCCGCCGTCGCCGCAAAACAGATCAACGAGGCCGAGGTGCTGGCCTCGGAGGCAGACCTGCAGCTTGCCGAGGTCAACCTCGCCAAAGCGAAGATCGTCTCGCCGATCGACGGCGTGATCCTCACCCGCTCTGTCAATCCCGGCGCCACGGTCGCAGCCTCGCTGTCGGCCCCGGTCCTCTTCACCATCGCCGGCGACCTGAAGAAAATGGAGCTGCAGGTCGATGTCGACGAGGCCGATGTCGGCCAGATCGCCGTCGGCCAGAAGGCGAAGTTTACCGTGGACGCCTATCCCGACCGGAACTTCCCCGCCGAGATCGAGCAGATCCGCTTCGCCTCCGAAGTGGTCAACAATGTCGTGACCTACAAGGCCGTACTTTCAGTCGACAACGCCGACCTGCTGCTGCGTCCCGGCATGACGGCGACGGCCGACATCACCGTCGAGGCCGTCAAGAATACGCTGATGGTGCCGAACAGCGCGCTGCGTTATGCCCCGCCGCAGACTGAGACGCGTGGTCGCGGCATTTTCGGCCTCTTCGGTCCGCCGCGCCAGCGCCGCAATGCCGGTCCGGCGCTGACCGGCACAGAGCGCCGCGTTTGGGTCTTGCGCAATGGCCGCCCCGCGCCCGTCGTCATCCAGGTCGGTTCGTCCGATGGCCAGTTCACCCAGGTCGTCTCCGGCGAAATCAAGGAAAACGACGCCGTGGTGACGGACACCACGGTGCGGACGAACTAGGCGGAGAGACGGATGGCAAGCCCGCCGCTCATCGAATTCAGGCAGGTCTCGAAAATCTACGGCGAGGGCGAGGCGGCGATCCGCGCGCTCGATCGTGTCGACCTTGCCATCAACGCCCGTGAGTTCGTCGCGATCATGGGGCCGTCTGGCTCCGGCAAGTCGACGGCGATGAACATTCTCGGCTGCCTCGACGTGCCGAGCGGCGGCGATTACATCTTCCAGGGCATCCCGACCAGCGGCTTCGACCGCAGTCAGTTGACGCTGTTGCGTCGCCACATGCTCGGCTTCGTCTTCCAGGGCTTCAATCTCCTGTCGCGTACCTCGGCCGTCGAGAATGTCGAGCTGCCGCTGATCTATCGCGGCATGGCGGTGCGCGAACGGCGTGAGCGGGCGCGCGAGGCCTTGGCGCTGGTCGGCCTTTCCGGCCGCGAGCATCACAAAACACAGGAACTATCCGGTGGCCAGCAACAGCGCGTCGCCATCGCCCGCGCTATCGTCACCGAGCCGGCGCTGCTGCTCGCCGACGAACCCACAGGCAATCTCGACACGAAGACCAGCGTCGAGATCATGGATCTGATGACGAGGCTGAACCGCGAGCAGGGCATTACCATCGTCATGGTCACGCACGAGCCCGATATCGCCGCCTATGCGCAGCGCCTGCTCCGTTTCGTCGACGGCAAGCTGGAGACGGAAGCCGAGCACCGGAGGAGGGCGGATCATGTTCTTTGAGACGCTGAAGCTCGCGCTGCGCGCCATCAGCCGCAACATGCTGCGCTCGTTCCTGACCGTGCTCGGCGTCGTCATCGGCGTCGCCGCCGTCATCGCGCTGGTGACGATCGGTAACGGCACAACCGCGCAGGTTTCGACTGAGCTCTCGCGGCTCGGCACCAACATGCTGTTCGTCCGTCCCGGCCAGTTCGGTCCCGGCCGCGCAAGTTCCGAGGCGCGGCGCTTCTCGCTGAAGGACGTGGCGGCGATCCGCGATCAGGTTTCCGGCCTGCGGGCGGTGGCGCCAGCCAACCAGTCGACGGCGACCGTCATCTTCGGTGGGCAAAACCACTCCACCACCGTTTACGGCACGACCAACGATTATCTCGTCGCCCAGGACTGGGATCTGACGCTCGGGCGCAATTTCACGCCGGCCGAGGAACGCGGCCAGTCGCGTTGCATCATCGGCGGCACGGTCCGCGAACAGCTCTTCGGCGCAGCCGATCCGACCGGCCAGCAGATCCGCGTCGGCAAGGTCTCATGCCCCGTCATCGGCGTGCTCGCCAAGCGCGGCCAGTCCGGCATGGGCAACGACCAGGACGACGTCGTGATCATGCCGGTCAAGGTATTCCAGCGGCGCATCAGCGGCAGTTCCAATGTGCCGAGTATCGTCATTTCCGCCCGCGACGGCGTATCGACCGCCAAGGTGCAGTCCGATGTCGAAAATCTCCTGCGCGAACGCCGCAAGATCATTCCCGGCCGGCAGGACGATTTCAACGTCAACGACATGACGCAGATCGCCGAGGCGATGACCGGCACGACGACGCTCTTGACCGGCCTGCTCGGCGCCGTTGCCGCGATCAGCCTCCTCGTCGGCGGCATCGGCATTATGAACATCATGCTGGTCTCCGTCACCGAGCGAACCCGCGAGATCGGCATCCGCCTGGCGATCGGCGCGCTCGAAAACCAGGTGCTCACCCAGTTCCTGGTCGAAGCGGTAGCGCTCTCGCTCTTCGGCGGCATCACCGGCATCATACTGGGCCTGAGCCTCGGCTTTGGCGCCGTGACCCTCCTGAAAGTCCCCTTCGTCTTCAGCCCAATGATGATCGCCGTCGCCTTCCTCTTCTCCGCCGCAATCGGCATGATCTTCGGCTATTTCCCGGCGAGGAGGGCTGCGCAGTTGAACCCGATCGAGGCGTTGCGGCATGAATAAGAAATGGTTCGTGGTGGGAAACGCGCCAAGCCCTTCTACTCTTGTGAACCGAACGTAAGGGGTAACATCATGCCGCTCAACAGGTTGGTGATCTACGCCAAGAACGTCGAGGAAACGGCACGGTTTTATGAGAAGCATTTCGGTTTCACGGCGACCAGTCTGCCTGGCGACAGGATCGTCGAACTCGTCGCCCAGGATGGCGGCGCCAATTTAATGCTTCATCAGGCCGCCAAGGGACAGCGGAGCGGTCAATCCATCATCAAGCTCGTATTCGATGTGGCGGATGTCGAGGCCTTTTGCACGCAAAGCGCGGAGAACGGCCTGCAGTTTGGCCCTCTCCATGAAGCTGATGGCTATGTATTCGCCAATACAAAGGACCCGTGTCAAAATTCGATCTCGGTTTCCAGCCGGGCTTTTCGCAAAGACGGCGTTTGATCCTCAAAGTCTGTTATCTATCTGTCTCCGTTATGATATATCAGCGTGACTTGCCTCGGGTTTTCGGGCATTTCAGATTATTGTATATCAGGTTCGGATTTCGGCATGCAGACGTCACAGAGCCATCTTGCCTATCTCGCGCTGGAGCATCTGATCGTCACGTTGGCGCTGAAGCCCGGGGCGTTCGTCACGGAAAAGCAGCTGATCGATATGGCGGGCCATGGACGGACGCCGGTGCGTGAAGCGATCCAGAAGCTTGCCTGGCAGGGGCTGATCCTCGTGAAGCCGCGCGTTGGGCTGCAGGTCGCCGCGATCGGGCCTGAGGATCATGGCAATGTCATGCAGGTGCGGCGTGAGTTGGAGCCGATCGCGGCAAGCCTCGTCGCGGAGCATGCGAGTGATGGACAGCGCGCGCGTCTCGTCGATTGCGCCCGTGCGATGGAAGAATGCGCCGTCACGGGTGATCTTGCCGGTTTCTTCGCCGCCGACAAGGCCTTCGACGAAATCCTCGAGGATGCCTGTCCGAATGGTTTCATCACGTCAGCGCTCGGCCCGGTGCAGACGCATTCACGTCGTCTTTGGTACTCCACCGCAAGTCCGGAGCGCATGGATCGCTCCATCGCGCTGCATGTCGCCGTCATCCGCGCCATTCATGCGGGCAAGCCGGCCGAGGCGCGGGCTGCCATGACGGTTTTGATCGACTATCTCGCCCACATATAGAAACGGCCCCGTTTCCGGAGCCGTTGTAAGGTCTGATTGTCGAAAGAGCGTCAGCCGACGAAAGCGCGCTCGATGACGAATTCGGCGGGCTTGCTGTTGGCGCCTTCATTGAGGCCGGCCTTTTCGAGCAGTTCCTTGGTATCCTTCAGCATGGCCGAGGAGCCGCAGATCATGCCGCGGTCGATTGCCGGATCGAGCGGCGGCACGCCGAGATCGGTAAACAGCTTGCCGGAGGAGATGAGGTCGGTGATACGGCCGCGATATTCGAAATCCTCGCGCGTGACGGTCGCGTAATGGCGCAGCTTGTCGCCGACCACTTCCTTCAGCAACTCATCGTTCTGGATCTCATGCACGAGGTCGAAGCCGTATTTCAGTTCGGCAACGTCGCGCGTGGTATGGGTGAGGATGACTTCCTCGAACTTTTCATAGGTCTCGGGGTCGCGGATCAGGCTGGCAAAAGGCGCAACGCCCGTTCCGGTCGAGAACATGTAGAGACGGCGTCCGGGCGTCAGCGCGTCGAGCACCAGCGTGCCCGTCGGCTTCTTGCGCATCAGCACCTGGTCGCCCGGCTTGATCGCCTGCAGATGCGAGGTGAGGGGACCGTCCGGCACCTTGATGGAAAAGAATTCGAGCTCTTCGGCCCAGGCGGGGCTGGCGATCGAATAGGCGCGGAAGACCGGCTTGCCCTCGACCATCAGGCCGATCATCGCGAATTCGCCGGAACGGAAACGGAAGCCCTGCGGCCGGGTCATCGTGAAGCGAAAGAGCCGGTCGGTATAATGCGTCACGGCAAGCACCGTCTCGGCGTAGACGCCGGCGGGGATGGACGAGGCGAAGTCTTCGGTCTTTGCAGGCGCGTTCATTGCGGTAGAGGATCCCGTTTCGTCGATAAACTTATCGGATGCGAGGCAGATATTACATATCGGGCCGGAATTAAAGGCATTCCATTCCACACAGCGCTCATGAAGGGAAATATGCGTGTTATTGTCAGGATTCAAGGTGAGCGGGGAATGTCGTATTTCCCGCTGGCGAAGCCCGGCAAAGGATGCATATTAGAGCGGCGCGTCGCTGCCGGATGCAGATTTTTCGGCAAAAGCGGTGCGACAACAAAGACCTACGGCGTCGAACCCGCTACAGAAACAGGGTCCGGTGATGATGGCGAAAAAACATGCTTGCCGGGGCGAGCGCGATAGGCGGTCGGGGGAATATGAAGATTTTCAACTACAAGCGTGTTCCTTACGCGGAGATGCGCGCCTTTTCCGTCCATATCCTGACGGCGTCCGGCTCTTTCCTTGCCTTTCTCGGCGTCGTTGCCGCCGCCGAGCACCGCTTCATCGACATGTTCTGGTGGCTGGGCCTTGCCCTTCTCGTCGACGGCATAGACGGGCCGATCGCCCGCAAGGTGCGCGTCAAGGAAGTGCTGCCGAACTGGTCGGGTGACACGCTCGACAATATCATCGATTACGTCACCTATGTGCTCCTGCCGGCGTTTGCGCTCTATCAGAGCGGCATGATCGGCGAGCCATGGTCCTTCGCCGCCGCCGGCATGATCGTCGTTTCCAGTGCCATCTACTATGCCGATATGGGCATGAAGACGGACGAGTATTTCTTCTCCGGCTTTCCCGTCGTCTGGAATATGATCGTCTTCACCCTGTTCGTCATCGATGCCAGCGCCACCACGGCGCTTGTCGTCGTGACCATCTCGGTGGTGCTGACTTTCCTGCCGATCAATTTCCTGCATCCGGTCCGCGTGAAAAGACTGCGCCCGCTCAATCTCGGCATCTTCCTGCTGTGGTCGGCGCTCGGCGTCTATTCGCTGCTGATGCATTTCGAAACGCCGGAATGGGCGCTCATTCTCTTCATCGTGACCGGGCTCTATCTTTACGTTATCGGCGCGGTGCTGCAATTCTTCCCCGCCCTCGGACGCGAAGCATAGGGATAAGCCAAGATGACGAAGACGCAGGCGGTTTCATTCTCCAGGACAGGCGGCCCGGAGGTTTTCGACTATGTCGAGGTCGATCTTCCCGAGCCCTCGGCGGGCGAGGTGCAGATCAGGCAGGCGGCGGTCGGCCTCAACTTTATCGACGTCTATTTCCGCAACGGCACCTACAAGGCGCCGCATCTGCCCTTCGTCGCCGGCAAGGAGGGTGCCGGCACCGTGACGTCGGTTGGCCCTGGTGTTACGGATTTCAAGGTCGGCGACCGTGTCGCCTATGCCAGCGCCGACGGCGCATATAGCGCCGAACGCAATGTCGAGACGCGGCATCTGGTGCATGTGCCTGACGGCATCGAGCTCGAAACGGCCGCGGCAATGATGCTGAAGGGCATGACCGCCGAATATCTGCTCAACCGCACCTTCAAGGTCGGCCCCGGGACGGTGCTCCTGTTCCATGCCGCGGCTGGCGGCGTCGGTCTGATCGCCGGCCAGTGGGCAAAGGCGCTCGGCGCCACCGTCATCGGCACGGCAGGCTCTGAAGACAAGATCGAGCTGGCGCTCGCCCATGGCTACGATCACGTCATCAATTACAAGAGCGAAGATTTCCTCGGCCGTGTTCGCGAGATTACGGGCGGCAAGGGCGTGGATGTCGTCTATGATTCGATCGGCCGCGATACTTTTCCACAGTCTCTCGACTGCCTGAAGCCGCGCGGCCTCTTCGCCTCTTTCGGCCAATCCTCCGGCCCGATCGAGAATTTCACCCTCTCCGCACTGGCGCAGAAAGGTTCGCTTTTCGCAACGCGCCCGACCCTCTTCACCTATATCGCCGCGCGCCAGGAACTGATCGACAGTGCAAACGCGCTATTTGATGTTGTGCAAAGCAACAAAGTGCGTATCAATGTCAATCAAACCTATCCGCTGCGTGAGGTTGGGCGGGCTCACGCGGATCTGGAAACAAGAAAAACAACCGGAACGACGCTGCTGATTCCATGAGATCCGAAACGGACCGGTCGGCAGAAGAAATGAGGGGAACGTGTCGCCATTGAATGTGCCGGATTCCGGTGCGTTGTTATCGGTCCAGAAGCTGACCAAGTTCTTCGGCGGCTTTGCCGCCTGCAATGAAATCGATCTCAATATCGCGCCGGGCGAAATTCATGCGCTTCTCGGCGAAAACGGCGCAGGCAAATCCACGCTGGTGAAGATGCTGTTCGGCGTTCTTGAGCCGACGCACGGGGGAATTCTGTGGCAGGGCGAGCCGGTTTCGATTACCTCGCCGGGTGAGGCCCGCAAGCTCGGCATCGGCATGGTCTTCCAGCATTTCTCCCTGTTCGAGGCGCTGACGGTTGCCGAAAACATCGCGCTGTCGCTCGATGATGCCATCCCGATCGACAGGATCGCCGAAGAGGCGAGGGCGCTGTCTGTCGCCTACGGCCTGCCGCTCGATCCGCATGCCCATGTCGCCGATCTCTCGGTCGGCGAGCGCCAGCGCATCGAGATCGTCCGCGCGCTGCTGCAGAACCCGAAGCTAATCATTCTCGACGAGCCGACCTCGGTGCTGACGCCGCAGGAAGCCGACAAGCTGTTCGAAACTCTCTTCAAGCTGCGGGCCGAGGGGCGTTCGGTTCTTTACATCAGTCACCGGCTGGAAGAAGTGCAGCGTATCTGCGACCGCGCCACCGTGCTGCGCCATGGCCGCGTGACCGGCGCCTGCGATCCGAAGCAGGAAACACCGGCCTCGCTCGCCCGCATGATGGTCGGCAGCGAGGTGGCTGCCGTCACGCATCCGGAGCGCAGCGACAAAGGCGAGGTGCAACTGGCTGTCGCCAACCTTTCCGTCGCTTCGCGCACTCCCTTCGCCATGCCGCTCCGTGACGTGTCGATGACGGTGCGCTCCGGTGAGATTTTGGCCATTGCCGGTGTGGCGGGCAACGGCCAGAGCGAGCTCTTCGATGCTCTCTCCGGTGAATATCCGGTCGCTTCGGCTGAGGCGATCGTCATCCGCAAGAAACCTGTCGGCAATCAGGGCATTACCGCCCGCCGCCTTCTCGGCGCCGGCTTCGTGCCGGAGGAGCGTCACGGCCATGCCGCCGTCTCCGCCATGAAACTGTCCGACAATCTCGTTCTTGCCCGCAGCCAGTCCGATCGCAAGGCGTTTCTCGGCCTGCTCGGCATCATCCGCTCCGGTGCGGTAAAATCCGCCGCAAGGCGCATTTCCGAGGCCATGGATGTCCGCAAGAGCGGCGATGATCCGGCCGCCGGCTCCTTGTCCGGCGGCAACCTGCAGAAATTCATCGTCGGCCGTGAGCTCGACCGCCAGCCGGCCGTGCTGATCGTCAACCAGCCGACCTGGGGCGTGGATGCAGGGGCGGCGAGCCGCATCCGCCAGGCGCTGGTCGATCTCGCAAGAAGCGGTTCCGCCGTCGTCGTCATCAGTCAGGATCTCGACGAGATCTTCGAAGTGGCGACCGATATCGCCGTCATCTCCGAAGGCCGCCTTTCCAGGCCGTTCCCGGCGGGCGAGCTGACGCGCGAAAAGATCGGCTTGCTGATGGGCGGCCTGCACGAGAGCAGTTCTGCCGCGGAGGCAGCCCATGCGCATTGAGCTCGAAAAACGCGCCGACGTCTCGAAGCTTTTCGGTTTCGTCTCGCCGCTGCTGGCGCTCGTCCTGACCTTGGCCTTCGGCGCCATCATGTTCGCCATGCTCGGCAAAGACCCCGTCGAGGCGCTCGATGCATTCTTCGTCGAGCCTCTGCTCGAGGTTTGGTCGCTGCATGAACTGGCGATCAAGGCGGCACCGCTGATCCTGATCGCCGTCGGCCTGGCCGTCTGCTATCGCTCGAACAATTGGAACATCGGCGCCGAGGGCCAGTTCACCATCGGCGCCATCACCGGCTCCTATATCCCGATCGTCTTTTACGACTGGCATTCTCCGCTCGTGCTGCCGCTGATGCTGGTGCTCGGCGCACTCGGCGGCGCGCTTTTTGCCGCCATTCCGGCGCTTTTGAAGGCCCATTTCAACACCAACGAGATCCTGACATCGCTGATGCTGGTCTATATCGCACAGCTCTATCTCGACTGGCTGATCCGCGGTGCCTGGCGTGATCCGAAGGGTTTCAATTTCCCTGTCTCGCGTGATTTCGCACCGGAAGCGGTGCTGCCGGCGATCTGGGAGGAATCGGGCCGCGCCCATTGGGGCTTCATCTTCGCCATCATCGCCGCGATCGGCGTGTGGTTCATGCTGCGTTATACGCTGAAGGGCTTCGAGATCGTGGTGCTCGGCCAGTCCGAGCGGGCAGGGCGCTTCGCCGGCTTTTCCTCGAGGAAAATGATCTGGTTCAGCTTTCTCTTCTCCGGCGCGCTCGCCGGCCTTGCCGGGATAGCCGAGGTTTCCGGTTCGATCGGCCACCTGCAGCCGGCGATCTCGCCGGGTTACGGCTTCACCGCCATCATCGTCGCCTTCCTCGGCCGCCTCAATCCGCTCGGCATCATCGCTTCCGGCCTGATGTTGGCGCTCACCTATCTCGGCGGCGAGGCCGCGCAGCTTTCGATCGGCGTCTCCGACAAGGTCACCCGCGTATTCCAGGGCTTGCTGCTCTTCTTCGTGCTCTCCTGCGATACGCTGATCTATTACAAAATCCGCATTGTTTGGTCGCGGGTGAGAGGCGGGGCATGAGCATCTTCGAAGCCATTCTTCTGACCGTCATCACAGCCTCCACGCCGCTTGTTATCGCAGCGCTCGGCGAACTCGTGGCGGAGCGCTCCGGCGTTCTGAACCTGGGCGTCGAAGGTATGATGATCATGGGCGCGGTCGCTGCTTTTGCCGGTGCGCAGATGTCGGGCTCGCCCTATGTCGGCATCGTCTGCGGCATTGCCTCAGGCGCGCTTTTCTCGCTTCTGTTCGCCGTCCTGACATTGACGCTCGTGACGAACCAGGTGGCGACCGGGTTGGCGCTCACCCTTCTCGGCCTCGGCGCATCCGGCATGCTCGGCGAGGCCTATGTCAGCGTGCCCGGCATCCGGCTGGAAGAGATCGTCATTCCCGTTCTGTCGGATATCCCGCTCGTCGGTCCCGTGCTCTTCAAACAGGATCTGATCTTCTATCTTTCGATAGCGCTTGTGGTCGGCGTCAGCTGGTTCCTGTTCCGTAGCCGGACCGGACTGAAACTCAGGGCAATCGGCGACAATCACGGCTCGGCCCATGCGCTCGGCATTCACGTCATCCGCACGCGCTATCTGGCAGTGATGTTCGGCGGCGCCTGCGCCGGTCTCGCCGGTGCGCAGCTTTCGCTCGTCTACACGCCGCAATGGGCGGAGAACATGTCGGCCGGTCGCGGCTGGATCACGCTGGCGCTTGTCGTTTTCGCCTCCTGGCGGCCGTGGCGGGTCTTTGCCGGAGGCTATCTCTTCGGTGCGGTCACCATCCTGCAGCTTCACGCGCAGGCCTTCGGTCTCGGCATTCCCTCGCAGTTCCTCTCGATGCTGCCCTATGCCGCGACTATTGTGGTTCTCATCATCATTTCCCATAATCGGCGCACGACGTTGATCAACACGCCCGCGTCGCTTGGAAAAGCCTTCGTGCCGGAGCGATAAAGCAACAAGATCAAAGACGGGTTTCCGGAATAACTTCAAACCAACAGGGGTCACCATGAAGAAGTTCGCATTCACCCTTGCCGCCTCGGCTGCCGCCGTGATCGGCATCTCCTCTGCCGCTCAGGCGGCGGACAAGACAAAGATCTGCTTCGTCTATGTCGGTTCGCATACCGACGGCGGTTATTCGCAGGCCCATGACCTCGGCCGCCAGCAGGTCCAGGCCGAATTCGGCGACAAGATCGAAACGCCTTACCTCGAAAACGTGCCGGAAGGCCCGGATGCCGAGCGCGCCATCGAGCGCCTTGCCCGTTCCGGCTGCAAGCTGATCTTCACGACGTCCTTCGGCTTCATGGATGCGACCGTGAAGGTTGCCGCCAAGTTCCCGGATGTGAAGTTCGAGCACGGCACCGGCTATAAGGCCGGCCCCAATCTCGCGACCTATAATTCGCGCTTCTACGAAGGCCGTTACATCCTCGGCCAGATCGCCGCGAAGACCTCGAAGAATCACGGCGCGGCCTACATCGCCTCCTTCCCGATTCCCGAAGTGGTCATGGGCATCAACTCCTTCGAGCAGGGCGCCAAGTCGGTCGATCCGAGCTTCAAGCTGAAGGTCATCTGGGTCAACACCTGGTTCGATCCCGGCAAGGAAGCCGATGCCGCCAAGGCGATGGTCGACCAGGGTGTCGACGTCTTGACGCAGCACACCGATACGACTGCGCCGATGCAGGTTGCCGAAGAACGCGGCATCCATGCTTTCGGCCAGGCGTCCGACATGATTGCGGCAGGCCCGAAGGCTCAGCTGACGGCGATCGTCGACACGTGGGGCACGTACTACTCCAAGCGTGTCCACGCCCTTCTGGACGGCACCTGGAAGTCGGAGCAGAGCTGGGACGGCCTCAAGGACGGCATTCTGAAGATGGCGCCCTACACCAACATGCCTGACGACGTGAAGAAGATGGCAGAGGAAACCGAAGCCAAGATCAAGTCTGGCGAACTGCATCCCTTCACCGGCCCGATCAACAAGCAGGACGGCACGCCCTGGCTGAAGGCCGGCGAAAAGGCCGATGACGGCACGCTGCTCGGCATGAACTTCTATGTCGAAGGCGTCGACGACAAGCTGCCGGCGCAATAAGCCGTCAACTATTTTGCAATTGCGAAGGGCGCCCCTTGCGGGCGCCCTTTTTTTGCTGCGCTGCATGCAAAGATTCCGATTTACAAAAGTAATACTATATGATTTTTTGACCCTGCGCCGCGAGATGCGGCATTGGGAGGAAATCATGAAATTGAAGACTGCACTTTTGAGTGCCACGATTCTGGCTGCCTGCATGTTCGGTTCGGCTTCGGCCGCCGGCCTCACTGTCGGTTTCTCGCAGATTGGTTCGGAATCGGGCTGGCGTGCGGCTGAAACGACCGTGACCAAGGAGCAGGCCAAGAAGCGCGGCATCGATCTGAAGTTTGCCGATGCGCAGCAGAAGCAGGAAAACCAGATCAAGGCTCTGCGCTCCTTTATCGCCCAGGGCGTCGATGCCATTCTCATTGCTCCGGTCGTCGAAACCGGCTGGGACGACGTTCTGAAGGAAGCCAAGGAAGCCAAGATCCCGGTCATCCTTCTCGACCGCACTATCAAGGCTCCCGACGATCTCTACCTGACGGCCGTTACGTCGGACCTCGTGCATGAAGGCAAGGTCGCCGGCGACTTCCTGGTCAAGACCGTAGGCGACAAGAAGTGCAACGTCGTCGAGCTGCAGGGCACGACCGGTTCTTCTCCGGCCATCGCCCGCAAGAAGGGCTTCGAAGAAGCTCTTGCCGGCCATGACAACCTCAAGATCGTTCGCAGCCAGACCGGCGACTTCACCCGCACCAAGGGCAAGGAAGTCATGGAAAGCTTCCTGAAGGCCGAGAATGGCGGCAAGGACATCTGCGCTCTCTACGCCCATAACGACGACATGGCCGTCGGCGCCATCCAGGCGATCAAGGAAGCCGGCCTGAAGCCCGGCAAGGATATCCTCGTCGTCTCCATCGACGCCGTGCCCGATATCTTCAAGGCCATGTCCGAAGGCGAAGCCAATGCTACGGTCGAGCTGACGCCGAACATGGCAGGTCCGGCCTTCGATGCACTCGACGCCTATCTGAAGGACAAGAAGGCTCCGCCGAAGTGGATCCAGACCGAGTCCAAGCTCTACACGCCTGCCGACGAGCCGATGAAGGTCTACGAAGAGAAGAAGGGTCAGGGCTACTGATCTGATTTGACACTGCATAATTGCTTGAATCGGAATTGATTTAGCGGAAAATTATGCAGCAATTCAAAGCGCTGCAGCGTCCTTGATGCGTCTGAAGAGGCGGGGACGCTGCAGAACCGCACCGGCTCGTCATGGACCGGTGCGGAACCGCCTTTGCCGCCCTGGGACCTCATGTCCGGCCGCGGCGCGGCTTTTGACGTCGATATCAGGAAAACAGACCCTTATGATTCACGATTTCGAGAACGTTCTCGCGGCTTCCGGAATATCGAAATTCTTTCCCGGCGCGGTGGCGTTGGACAAGGTCGATTTCACGCTGCGCAAGGGCGAGGTGCACGCGCTGCTTGGCGAGAACGGTGCCGGCAAGTCGACGCTGATCAAGTGCATCACCGGCGCCTATCATCGTGACCAGGGCAGCCTGACGCTGGATGGCCAGGAAATCAATCCGGCCAATACGCTCGCCGCCCAGAAGCTCGGCATCGGCACCGTCTACCAGGAGGTCAACCTCCTCTCCAATCTGAGTGTCGCCGAAAATCTCTTTCTCGGGCGCCAGCCGAGACGCTTCGGCATGACCGACGTGCGCGCCATGAACCGCAAGGCGCGCGAACTGCTTGCCGGTTACGGCATCGATATCGACGTCACTTCAGAGCTCAGCCGTTTCTCCGTCGCCGTCCAGCAGGTTGTCGCCATCGCCCGTGCCGTCGATCTCTCCGGCAAGGTGCTGATCCTGGATGAGCCCACGGCAAGCCTCGACAATCAGGAAGTGGCGCTGCTCTTCCGCATCATCGAAGACCTGAAGAAACGCGGGCTGGGCATCGTTTTCATCACTCATTTTCTCGAGCAGGTCTATGCGATCAGCGACCGCATCACCGTGCTGCGCAACGGTAAGCTCGTCGGCACCCGCGACGCCGCCGATCTGCCGCGCCAAAGCCTGATCGCCATGATGCTCGGCCGCGAGCTGGCGCATGCCGAAGAGGCGGCGAAGGAGCGTAGTGTCGCAGCGGGCGAGGTCCGATACCGTTTCTCAGGTTACGGCAAACGCGGCAAGGTCAAGCCTTTCGACCTTGAGGTGCGCGCCGGGGAGGTGGTCGGTGTTGCCGGGCTGCTCGGCTCCGGCCGTACCGAAACCGCCGAGCTTCTCTTTGGCGTCGAACACGCCGACAGCGGCAGCGCCACGATCGACGGTCAGCCGGTGACGCTTTCGAGCCCGCGCGCCGCGATCGAAAAAGGTTTCGGCTTCTGCCCCGAGGACCGCAAGACCGACGGCATCGTCGGCGACCTTTCGATCAGGGAAAACATCGCGCTCGCGCTGCAGGCCCGCCGCGGCTGGACGCGGCCGCTGTCGCGCGCCGAGCAGAATGCGCTCGCCGACCGCTACATCAAGGCGCTCGACATTCGCACCACCGACCGAGAGAAACCGATCCGGCTGCTCTCCGGCGGCAACCAGCAGAAGGCGATCCTGGCCCGCTGGCTGGCGACCAATCCCAAGTTTCTGATCCTCGACGAGCCGACCCGCGGCATCGATGTCGGTGCTCATGCCGAGATCATCCGGCTCATCGAACAGCTCTGCGCCGATGGCATGTCGCTGATCGTAATTTCCTCGGAACTTGAAGAACTTGTCGCCTATAGTTCACGTGTCATCGTACTTCGTGACAGGCAGCATATCGCTGAACTTACAGGCGAGCGTATCACCGCCGCCGGCATCGTCGAGGCCATCGCCGCCGCCGAACATAAGATGGAGGAGGCATGAGGTCCTCACTGAAGGCGCTGGCCTATCGCCTGGCGCCGCAATTGATCGCGCTCGTTGTCATTCTTCTATTGAATTTCATAACGTCGCCGCAGTTTTTTAATGTCGTGGTTCAGAACGGACGCCTCTATGGCAGCTTGATCGACGTGCTGAACCGCGGCGCGCCGGTGGCGTTGCTGGCGATCGGCATGACGCTGGTGATCGCCACCAAGGGCATCGACCTCTCGGTGGGCGCGGTCGTCGCCATCTGCGGCGCTGTCGCCGCATCGTCAATTGTTGCAGGTAATTCCGTTGCTTACACAATTTTCCTGACATTGGCGATCGGGCTTGCCTGTGGCGTCTGGAACGGTTTCCTGGTAGCGGTCCTCAACATCCAGCCGATCATCGCCACGCTGGTGCTGATGGTCGCCGGGCGCGGCATCGCCCAGCTCATCACCGAAGGCGCGATCCTGACCTTCAACGATGATGGCCTAATCTTCTTCGGCAGCGGCTCCATGGCCCTCCTGCCGATGCCTGTCGTCATCTGGCTGCTCGTCGGCCTGCTGGTCATCCTGCTGGTCCGCCGCACGGCGCTCGGCATGCTGATCGAAGCCGTCGGCATCAACCGCCGCGCCAGCACGCTTTCGGGCATCCAGACCCCGGTGCTCCTGATGGCGGTCTACATGCTGAGCGGGCTATGCGCCGCGATATCGGGCATCATCGTCGCAGCCGATATCAAGGGCGCCGATGCCAACAATGCCGGCCTGTGGCTGGAACTCGACGCCATTCTTGCGGTGGTGGTCGGCGGCAATTCGCTGCTCGGCGGCCGCTTCAGCATCCTCGGATCGCTGATCGGCGCCATGATCATCCAGGCGGTGAACACCGGTATCCTGTCCTCAGGCTTCCCGCCGGAATTCAACCTGATCATCAAGGCCGTCATCATCATCGTCATCCTCGTCATCCAGTCGCCGGCGATGCAACCGCTCGCCATCTTCGCCAGCCGCCGGCAGGGCGGAAGGGAGCAGCCGAAATGAATTCCAAATACCTGCCGCTGCTTGCGACCATCGTCATCTTCGTGCTCGCCTATGCCGGCTGCACGCTGCAATATCCGAACATGCTGTCGACGCGGGTCATCGGCAATCTCCTGACCGACAACGCCTTTCTCGGAATCGCCGCCGTCGGCATGACCTTCGTCATCATCTCCGGTGGCATCGATCTGTCGATCGGTTCGGTCATCGCCTTCACCGGCGTTTTCCTGGCGGTGATCCTGCAGAACACCTCGATCCATCCGCTGCTTGCCTTCGCGCTCGTCCTCGTGATCACCACGGCCTTCGGCGCCATCATGGGAGCGATCATCCACTATCTCGAGATGCCGGCCTTCATCGTCACGCTCGCCGGCATGTTCCTGGCGCGCGGCATGGCTTTCGTGCTCTCGATCGACAGCATTCCGATCGACCACGAATATTATTCGACGCTGACGGGCCTCTATTGGCGCCTGCCCGGCGGCGGACGGCTGACGCTGATCGGCGGCATCATGCTCCTGGTCTTTGCCGCCGGCATCTTCATCGCCCAGCGCACCCGTTTCGGCACCAATGTTTATGCGCTCGGTGGCGGCCCGCAGACGGCCCGGCTGATGGGCGTACCGGTCGGCCGCACGACGATCCAGATCTATGCGCTGTCGGGTTTTCTTGCAGGCCTATCCGGAATCGTTTTTTCGCTGTACACCTCTGCCGGATATTCCCTTGCAGCAGTGGGCGTCGAACTCGATGCCATCGCGGCAGTCGTCATCGGAGGGACGCTGTTGACCGGGGGGGCGGGATTCGTAGCAGGAACCTTGATCGGCATCCTGATCCAGGGGCTCATTCAGACCTACATCACCTTCGACGGTACGCTGTCGAGCTGGTGGACCAAGATCCTGATCGGCCTCCTGCTGTTTGCATTCATCCTGATGCAGAAGGCAATCCTGTTCCTTTCCAGTCTGAACAAGAGGTATGCCTGAGGGGGAGACGGATCGCTTGCGCAACAAATTGGACGAGACACGCAAGACGGGGCGCAGAACGCGGACGAGCCACGCCCAGGTGGTCGATGAGCTCGGCAAGGCGATCGTTGCCGGCATCTATCCGGTAGGCTCGATCCTGCCCGGGGATACCGAGCTGGCGCAACGTTTCAAGGTGTCCCGGACCGTGTTGCGTGAGACGATGAAGACGCTAGCCGCCAAGGGCATGGTCGTCGCCAAGGCGCGGGTCGGCACGCGTGTCACCGAGAAGAACCTGTGGAACATGTTCGACAGCGAAATCATCGCCTGGCACTTCGACAACGGCGTGACGGAAGAGTTCCTGCTGCAGCTTTACGATATCCGTCTCGCCGTCGAACCCTTCGCCGCCGGCCTTGTTGCTGAACGGGCGAATGCAGAGGATATCGAGATGCTGCGCGGGCTGGCGCTCGAGATGGCAGCAAGCGGCCATACCGCCGACAGCCTGGCGCTCGCCGACCTGCATTTTCATCTGGCGCTCGCCGAAGCCTCGCACAATCCCTTCATGCGGACGCTGGGCAGTCTCATCGAAGCGGCTCTCGTCGGTATGTTCCGCATGAGCACGCCGCCTGCCGAAAAGGGCTTTGCCTATATCGCCGATACCCATATGCGCATCGTCGATGCAATCGCGTCCGGTGACGCGGCTGCCGCCCGCAGCGCGATGGAGCTCGTCATTCTGGACGGCCGCGATCACGTGCACGAAGCCTTCGCGACCCGCGGTTCCCCCGCTGTCCTGGAGCCGATTTCGCCCGCTATTTCACCTTTGTGAAAGCGTGCTTGCCCCGACAAGGCCGCGCGTCTTTTCTGTTTCGATCTCCGTCGCGTGCTTTCCGAAAATCGATTCCGATTTCAGGAATTATGCAGTATGAGGCAACAAAGCCGCCTCACGGCGCGGATTCGCGGAGCAGATCATGGAACGTACTTGTCTTGCCGTCATCCTTGCCGCCGGTGACAGCACGCGGATGAAATCGTCGAAATCCAAGGTGCTGCATCCGGTCGCCGGACGGCCGATGATTGCCCATGTGGTCGATGCGGTCGCCTCCGCCGGCATTTCGTCCGTCGCGCTCGTCGTCGGCCGTGATGCCGAGGAGGTGGCGAAGGCAGGAAGCGTCGGCGGCGTCGGCATACAATCCTATCTGCAGAAGGAACGCCTCGGTACCGGTCATGCGGTGCTGGCGGCGCGCGAAGCGATCGCCAAAGGTTATGACGATATCCTCGTCACCTATGGCGACGTGCCGCTCCAGACCGACGGACCGCTGAAAGCCGCCCGCCAGGGCCTTGCCGATGGCAGCGATGTCGTCGTCATCGGCTTCCACACCGATCGCCCGACCGGCTACGGCCGCCTGCTCGTCAAGGACGGCGAACTCATCGCCATTCGCGAGGAGAAGGATGCGACCGACGCCGAACGCACCGTGACCTGGTGCAACAGCGGGCTGATGGCGATCAATGGCCGCAAGGCGCTCGATCTTCTCTCGCGCATCGGCAACGCCAATGCCAAGGGCGAATTCTATCTGACCGATCTCGTCGAGATCGCCCGTTCGCTCGGCGGCCGCGTCACCGCCGTCGATGCCCCCGAGATCGAAATGACCGGCTGCAACACCCGCGCCGAACTCGCCGTCATCGAGCGCTTCTGGCAGGAACGCCGCCGCCACGAGATGATGCTGGCGGGCGTCACGATGATCGCGCCGGAAACGGTCTTTCTCTCCTACGACACCGTCATCGGCCAGGATGCGCTGATCGAACCGAATGTCGTCTTCGGCCCCGGCGCTGTGATCGACAGCGGCGCCGTCATTCATGCCTTCTCGCATATCGAAGGCGCCCATGTCAGCGAGGGCGCGACCGTCGGCCCCTTCGCGCGGCTGCGGCCGGGCGCGGATCTCGCCAACGGTTCGAAGGTCGGCAATTTCTGCGAGGTCAAGAACGGCCGGGTCGGTAAGGGCGCCAAGGTCAATCATCTCACCTATATCGGCGATGCCGTCATCGGCGCCGGCAGCAATATCGGCGCAGGCACGATCACCTGCAATTATGACGGCGTCAACAAGAGCGAAACGGTGATCGGCGAAAACGCCTTCATCGGCTCCAACTCCTCGCTGGTCGCGCCGGTGACGATCGGCGACGGCGCTTACATCGCCTCCGGCAGCGTCATAACCGTCGATGTGCCGGCCGATGCCCTGGCGCTCGGCCGTGCCCGGCAGGAGATCAAGCCCGGCCGCGCGACGCTGCTGCGCGAGCGCGCGCTTGCCATCAAGGCCGCCAAGAAGGCCAAGGCTTGAGCGGCCTTGCGTAACCGGCGGAAATTGAAAGTGACCGCCGAGGCCATTGAGAAATAAGCGGAAATCGTTAGGAGTGGCCTCATTATCAGAGGCTCATGGGGATATTGTATGTGCGGCATTGTGGGGATCGTCGGAACTCAGCCTGTTGCCGGGCGCCTGGTCGATGCGCTGAAGCGTCTCGAATATCGCGGTTATGATTCCGCCGGTGTCGCCACCATCCATGAGGGCGTGATGGACCGCCGTCGCGCCGAGGGCAAGCTCTTCAATCTGGAGAAGCGCCTCGACGCCGAACCGCTGCCAGGTGTAGTCGGCATCGCTCATACGCGCTGGGCGACCCACGGCGTTCCAAACGAGACCAATGCCCATCCGCATTTCGTCGAAGGCGTCGCCGTCGTCCATAACGGCATCATCGAGAATTTCTCCGAGCTGCGCGACGAACTGACCGAGCAGGGTGCGGTCTTTCAAACCCAGACCGATACCGAAGTCGTCGCCCAGCTGATGGCGAAATATCTGCGCGAGGGTCTGGAGCCGCGCGCCGCCATGCTGAAGATGCTGAACCGGGTGACCGGCGCCTATGCGCTGGCCGTCATGTTGAAGGCCGATCCCGGCACGATCATGGCCGCTCGTTCCGGCCCGCCGCTCGCCGTCGGCTACGGCCGCGGCGAGATGTTCCTGGGATCGGATGCGATCGCGCTCTCGCCCTTTACCAACGAAATCACCTATCTCGTCGACGGCGACTGTGCCGTCATCACCCGCGACAGCGTCTCGGTTCTCGATTTCACCGGCAAGCCGGTCAAGCGCGCCCGCCAGATCTCGCAGGCGACCGCCTATGTCGTCGACAAGGGCAATCACCGCCATTTCATGGAAAAGGAAATCTACGAGCAGCCGGAGGTCATCTCCCACGCGCTCAGCCATTACGTGGATTTCGCCGAGAACACGATCGGCGCCAACGCCGCCGCGATCGACTTCAAGGCGGCGACCGGCCTTGCGATCTCGGCCTGTGGCACGGCCTATCTCGCCGGCCTCGTCGGCAAGTACTGGTTCGAGCGTTATGCCCGCCTGCCTGTCGAGATCGACGTCGCCTCCGAGTTCCGCTATCGCGAAATGCCGCTCTCGCCGTCTCAGGCCGCACTCTTCATCTCGCAGTCGGGCGAGACCGCCGATACGCTGGCATCGCTGCGTTATTGCCGGGAGAACGGCCTGAAGATCGGCGCCGTCGTCAACGTCCGCGAATCGACGATCGCGCGCGAATCCGACGCCGTCTTCCCGATCATGGCAGGCCCCGAAATCGGTGTCGCCTCGACCAAGGCTTTCACCTGCCAGCTTGCCGTTCTCGCATCACTCGCGATCGGCGCGGGCAAGGCGCGCGGTACCGTGAGTGCGGAGGAGGAGAGGGCGCTGGTGCGCCATCTCGCCGAAATGCCGCGCATTATGAGCCGGGTGCTGAACCTCATTCAGCCGCAGATGGAAAGCCTGTCCCGCGAACTCGCCAAGTGCAAGGACGTGCTCTATCTCGGCCGCGGCACCAGCTTCCCGCTCGCCATGGAAGGTGCGCTGAAGCTCAAGGAAATCTCCTATATCCACGCCGAGGGTTATGCGGCCGGCGAATTGAAACATGGGCCGATCGCGCTGATCGACGAGAACATGCCTGTGATCGTCATCGCCCCTTACGACCGTTTCTTCGAAAAGACCGTTTCGAACATGCAGGAGGTCGCAGCCCGCGGCGGCCGCATCATCTTCATCACCGATGAGGCGGGTGCTGCGGCTTCGAAACTGCCGACCATGGCGACGATCACCCTGCCTGTCGTCGATGAAATCATCGCGCCGATGATCTTCTCGCTGCCGATCCAGCTGCTCGCCTATCACACCGCTGTCTTCATGGGCACCGACGTTGACCAGCCGCGTAATCTGGCGAAATCCGTGACCGTGGAATAAGCCCTCCGTGGCCAGCGCGGCACGCTGAAACGTATTGTGCGGCGTGCCGAATTCTGGCAATTTTACCGTGCGGACAAAGGGGGAAGGGCCGGCGTTCCGGCCTGTCCACGACCGAAATGGAGTTCGTCAGGAAACGATGACCGACAACGTCCCCCGAATGCCGGTCGCGACCCGGCTGAGGAATAATTTTCTCGCAGGTTTGATCATCTGCGCGCCGATTGCGATTACCATCTGGCTGACCTGGACCTTCATTCACTGGTCGGACAGCTGGGTCAGGCCCTATATTCCGGCGCGCTGGAATCCGGAAAGCTACCTCAATTTCGCCATTCCTGGTTTCGGTCTGCTGATCGCCGTCGTGCTGATTACCGTCGTCGGTTTTCTCGGCAAGAACCTGATCGGCCAGAGCATCGTCCGCTTTGGCGAATCGGTCGTCCAGCGCATGCCGCTGGTGCGCACGATTTACAGAAGCGTGAAGCAGATTTTCGAAACAGTGCTGAAGGAACAGTCGAATTCCTTCAAAAAGGTCGGCCTCATCGAATACCCGGGTCCCGGCCTCTGGGCGCTGGTCTTCATCGCCACCGATGCCAAGGGCGAAATCGCGTCGAAGTTCAATGCGATGGGACAGGACATGGTCGCCGTCTTCCTGCCGCCGACACCGGTGCCGACGGCGGGTTTCCTGATCTTCGTGCCCCGCGAGAAGATCGTTCTGCTCGACATGAGCCCGGAAGACGCCGCCAAGTACCTGATTTCAGGCGGCCTCGTCGCCCCCGAACACAAGCCTTCCGAGCCGAAGCAGAAGCATCTGCCTCGGCCGAAGCCAGTGGCGGTGTCGAAGGCCGATTAACCCGCTCTCAAAAACCGGATCGCCTCGTCGCGGCGGAAGAGATAGAGCAGGGTGCGGATCGCCTGTCCCCGTTCGCTGGTCAGTTCGGGATCGCGCTCGATCAGATAGGCCGCGTCCTTGCGGGCGATCTCAAGCAGGTCGGCATGCGCCTCGAGGCTGGCGATGCGGAAGCCCGGCGTGCCGGATTGGCGGGTGCCGAGCAACTCACCTTCGCCGCGCAGTTTCAGGTCTTCCTCAGCGATACGGAAGCCGTCTTCCGTTTCCCGCATGATCGACAGCCTGGCGTGGCCGGTTTCACCAAGCGGCCCCTTGTAGAGCAGGATGCAGGTCGAGGCCTCGTCGCCGCGCCCGACGCGGCCGCGCAACTGATGCAGTTGCGCCAGGCCGAAGCGCTCGGCATGTTCGATCACCATGATCGTCGCATCAGGCACGTCGACGCCGACTTCGACGACTGTTGTGGCGACGAGAAGCCGGGTCTCTCCGTTCTTGAACGCCATCATCGCCGCATCCTTTTCCGGTCCGCTCATGCGGCCGTGGATCAGGCCGATACCAGGACCGAGCGCGGAGATGAGCGTCGCATGCCGCTCCTCGGCTGACATCAGGTCTAGTTCTTCGGATTCTTCGACCAGCGGGCAGATCCAATAGGCTTTCTTACCCTCGGCGATCGCGCCCTGCAGCCGCCCGACAATCTCGCCTGTGCGCTCCATCGGCACGGTGATCGTCTGGATCGGCTTGCGGCCGGCCGGTTTCTCCGTGAGCTTGGAGACATCCATGTCTCCGAAGGCGGCAAGCACCAGCGTGCGCGGGATCGGCGTCGCCGTCATGACGAGCATGTGCGGGGAGATGCCCTTGGCCGTCAGCCTCAGGCGCTGATGCACGCCGAAACGGTGCTGCTCGTCGACGACGGCAAGCATCAGGTTGGCGTAAGCGACGCTGTCCTGGAACAATGCGTGCGTACCGATGATGATCTGCGCTTCGCCGGAGGCGATGCGCTCGACGATCTCTTCCCGTTCGCGTCCCTTGGTGCGCCCGGTCAGCACCTCGATGCCGAGCCCTGATGAGGCGGCGAATTTCGAGATCGTCGCGTGATGCTGTCGCGCCAGGATTTCGGTCGGCGCCATCAGCACGGCCTGGCCGCCGCTTTCGATCACGGCCGCCATCGCCATCAGCGCCACCAGCGTCTTGCCGGCGCCGACATCACCCTGCAGCAGCCGCAGCATGCGCTCGGTTCCGGCCATGTCCTTCAAAATGTCGGTGATCGCGTCGTTCTGGCTACCGGTGAGCGAGAAAGGCAATGTCTTCAAAATCTTGCCGCTGATTTCGCCCGTCGCATGCACCGGCTGGCCCGCCACCTTGCGCAGCCTCTGGCGCACCAGGCTGAGCGACAGCTGGCCGGCGAGGAACTCGTCATAGGCGAGCCGCCGCCGGGCGGGGGCCTGCGGGTCGATATCTCCGGGGTCGCGCGGCTCGTGCAGCATGAGGAAGCTGTCGCGGATCGACGGCAGGCCCTGTTTTTGCGTCAGCGCCAGATCGATCCATTCCGGCATCTCCGGAAACCGCGGCAGGGCGGCATCGATGATCTTGCGCAATGTCTTCGGCGAAAGCCCCGCCGTCAGCGGATAGATCGGCTCGACGAGCGGCAGGTTCTCCGCCTCCTCCGCCTTGACGATATAGTCGGGATGCACCATCGAGGCGCGGCCGTTGAACCAGTCGATCTTGCCGCTGACCGTCACTTCGGCATCAACAGGCAGCTGCTTTTCCAGCCATGCCGCCTGGCCGCGGAAGAAAACCAAGGTCAGCTCGCCGGTCTCGTCATGCAGAAAGACGCGGTAGGGGATGTTGCTCTTGCCGCGCGGCGGCACCTGATGCCGGTCGACGCGCGCCGTGATCGTGACGATCGCGCCCTGCGGCGCGCGGGCTATTCCTGGCTGGTTACGGCGGTCGATCAGCGAGAAGGGCGCGTGGAACAGCAGGTCGATAACCCGGCAATCCTCCGGTGTCTCGCGCCCGAGCAGCTTGACGAGCAGTTCTGCGATCTTCGGGCCGACGCCCGGAAGGCCCGAAATGGGAGAAAACAGCGGATCGAGAATGGCGGGGCGCATGCGGCCAAAATGCGATGAACAATGCGGCCTTGGCAAGGCTGACAAGCCGCTTTCGAGGGTCTATAGAGGCGCATCAACAGGAAGGTAATGCCATGACAGGTGTGACGCTCACGAGTGCCGGTCTCGACCCGCGCCGCCGCCGGATCCTTTTCCGCTGCTGGCATCGCGGCATACGCGAGATGGATCTGGTCTTCGGCCAGTTCGCCGAAGCCGAGATCGCGACGCTTTCGGAAGCCGAACTCGACGAGTTCGAGACGATCATGGCCGAAGAGGACAACGATCTCGTCCGCTGGATCATGGGAACATGGCCGGTGCCTGAGCGTTTCCAGACACCGATGTTTGCCCGCCTTGCCGCCTATACGCCCGATTTCGACAAGCCCCTCAGGACGCCGGAATGATCCCTGGTTTCGATGCGAAGAAGCTTGCGGCCATTGCCGAGCCGCTGACGATCGGCAACGTGCCTGCCGGCCTCGAACCGCTGCTGCTCGCCGAACTCGCGCGAGCGGGAGAACCGGTCGCCTATGTCATGTCGGACGGCCACCGCATGGCCGATCTGGAACAGATGCTCGGCTTCGTCGCCCCCGACATTCCGGTTCTCACCCTGCCGGCCTGGGACTGTCTGCCTTACGACCGCGTCTCGCCGAGCGCCGATACCTCGGCCCGCCGGCTTGCCGCGCTCGGCGGCCTCATCGCCCACCGCAAGAAGCCGCATGCAGCAATCGTGCTCGTCACCGCCAATGCCATGCTGCAGAAGGTGGCGCCGCAGGATGTGATCGAGAGCCTCAGCTTTTCGGCCCGTCCCGGCAACCAGCTGCGGATGGACGATCTCGCCGGCCGCCTGGAGCGTAACGGCTTCGATCGCGTTGCGACCGTTCGCGAGGTCGGCGAATATGCCGTGCGCGGCGGCATTCTCGATGTTTTCGTGCCGGGTTCGGAAGAGCCGGTCCGCCTCGATTTCTTCGGTGACACGTTGGAGTCGATCCGCAGCTTCGATCCCGCCAGCCAGCGCACGACGGGCCAGGTGCGCTCCCTCGATCTCAACCCGATGAGCGAGGTGACGCTGACCCCGGACACGATCAGCCGCTTCCGCAAGAACTATCTCTCGGCTTTTGGCGCAACGACGCGCGATGACGCGCTTTATCTCGCCGTTTCCGAAGGCCGGCGCTACCCCGGCATGGAGCATTGGCTGCCGCTCTTCTATGAGAAGCTCGATACCGTCTTCGATTATTTGAGCGGCTTCCGTATCGTGACCGATCATACCCTGCGTGAAGCAGCCGAAGAACGCTCCAAGCTCGTCTTCGATTATTACGACGCCCGCCTGAATTCCGGCCAGCCGGCGAAGGGCCAAATGGCGCAGGGTACGCCCTACAAGCCGGTGACGCCGGGCCAGCTCTATCTCGACGGCAAGCTTTTCGCAAAAACCCTGGATGCGCTCGGAGCGGTCCGCATCAGCCCCTTCAACGAACATGAAGGCGAGGCGAGGCGGGTCGTCAATATCGACGCCCGCCAGGGCCAGCGCTGGGCTCGCTCCAATGCCGAAGGCGGCGGCGATGCTGAACGCGTCAACGTATTCGACGCCGTCGTCAAGCACATCGCCGATCGGCGCGCCGGCGGGGCAAAAGTGCTCGTCACTGCCTGGACCGAGGGCTCGCTGGAGCGCCTGCTGCAGGTGCTGAATGAACACGGCCTCGAAAAGATAAAACCGATCGAGGCGCTGAAGGATCTCGGCTCGCTGGGCAAAGGCGAGGCGGCCGCTGCCGTGCTCAATCTCGAATCCGGCTTCGAGGCCGGCGATCTCATCGTCATCGGCGAACAGGATATTCTCGGCGACCGCATGGTGCGCCGCTCCAAGCGCCGCAAGCGCGCCGCCGACTTCATCTCGGAGGTCGCGGGCCTCGACGAAGGCTCGATCGTCGTCCATGCCGAACACGGCATCGGCCGCTTTGTCGGCCTCAGAACCATCGAAGCGGCCGGTGCTCCGCATGCCTGCCTCGAACTGCAATATGCCGACGAGGCCAAGCTCTTCCTGCCGGTCGAAAACATCGATCTCCTCTCGCGCTACGGCGGCGAGGGTACCGAAGCCCAACTCGACAAGCTCGGTGGCGGCGCATGGCAGATGCGCAAGGCGAAGCTCAAGCGGCGCCTGCTCGACATGGCCGATGCACTGATCCGCATTGCAGCCGAGCGCCTGACCCGCCATGCGCCGATGCTGACGGCGCCGGACGGTCTTTATGACGAATTTGCCGCCCGCTTCCCCTATGACGAGACCGAAGACCAGGACAACGCCATCGATGCGGTGCGCTCCGATCTCGGCGCCGGCCGGCCGATGGACCGCCTGATCTGCGGCGACGTCGGCTTCGGCAAGACGGAAGTGGCGCTGCGCGCCGCCTTCGTCGCGGCGATGAACGGCGTCCAGGTTGCCGTCGTCGTGCCGACGACGCTGCTTGCCCGCCAGCATTTCAAGACATTTTCCGAGCGTTTCCGTGGTCTGCCGGTGCGCGTCCAGCAGGCTTCGCGCCTTGTCGGCTCGAAGGAGCTGGCACTGACCAAAAAGGAAGTGGCCGACGGCAAGACCGATATCGTCGTCGGCACCCATGCGCTGCTCGGCGCCGGCATCAAATTCGCCAATCTCGGCCTGCTGATCATCGACGAAGAGCAGCATTTCGGCGTCAAGCACAAGGAGCGGCTGAAGGAGCTGAAGAGCGACGTGCACGTGCTGACCCTGTCGGCAACGCCGATCCCGCGCACGCTGCAGCTGGCGATGACCGGCGTGCGCGAACTGTCGCTGATCACAACGCCGCCGGTCGACCGCATGGCGGTGCGCACCTTCATCTCGCCCTTCGATAGCTTGGTCATCCGCGAGACGTTGATGCGCGAGCATTATCGCGGCGGCCAGAGCTTCTATGTCTGCCCGCGGCTTGCAGACCTCGCGGACGTGCACGCCTTCCTGCAATCCGACGTTCCGGAATTGAAGGTCGCCGTCGCCCACGGCCAGATGCCGGCCGGCGAACTCGAAGACATCATGAACGCCTTCTATGAAGGCCGCTACGACGTGCTGCTATCGACCACCATCGTCGAATCCGGTCTCGACGTGCCCACAGCCAATACGCTGATCGTCCATCGCGCCGACATGTTCGGCCTGGCCCAGCTCTACCAGCTGCGTGGCCGCGTCGGCCGCTCGAAGGTGCGCGCCTTCGCGCTCTTCACCTTGCCTGTCAACAAGGTGCTGACGGCAACGGCCGAGCGCCGGCTCAAGGTGCTGCAGTCCCTCGATACGCTCGGCGCCGGCTTCCAGCTCGCAAGCCACGATCTCGATATCCGCGGCGCCGGCAATCTGCTCGGCGAGGAGCAGTCCGGCCACATCAAGGAAGTGGGCTTCGAACTCTATCAGCAGATGCTCGAGGAGGCGGTCGCCGAGGTCAAGGGTGTCGACGAGATCCAGGATACCGGCTGGTCGCCGCAAATATCGGTTGGCACCACGGTGATGATCCCCGAGAACTATGTGCCCGACCTGCATCTGCGCATGGCGCTGTACCGCCGTCTCGGCGAAATCACCGAGCTCAAGGAGATCGACGGTTTTGGCGCCGAGATGATCGACCGCTTCGGGCCGATGCCGGTCGAAGTCCAGCATCTCCTGAAGATCGTCTATATCAAGTCGCTCTGCCGCACCGCCAATGTCGAAAAGCTCGACGCCGGCCCGAAGGGCGTCGTCGTGCAGTTCCGCAACAAGGAATTCCCCAATCCGGCAAATCTCGTCGGCTATATCGGCAAGCAGGGCACGATGGCGAAGATCCGCCCCGACCACAGCCTGTTCCTGACCCGCGACCTGCCGACACCGGAGAAGCGCCTGCAGGGGGCGGCTGTTATCATGACGCAATTGGCGGAGATGGCGAAGTAAACAGAGGGAGATGGGTATGGCGACATATGGCGCGACGATCGCCTGGGAGCGGAACGGCGAAACTTTCACCGACAACCGCTACAGCCGCGCCCATCGCTGGACCTTCGACGGCGGGGTCGAGGTGAGGGCGTCCTCTTCCTCGCACGTCGTTCCGCTGCCCTATTCGGCCGAAGACGCGGTCGATCCGGAGGAGGCCTTCGTCGCCTCGCTTTCGAGCTGTCACATGCTCTGGTTCCTGTCGATTTCAGCCAAACAGGGCTTTTGCGTTGACGGCTACACTGATGCGGCCGAGGGCGTCATGGAAAAGAATGCCGAAGGCCGTCTGGCCATGACTGTCGTGACGCTGAGGCCGCATGTCGTTTTCTCCGGCGACAAACGACCGTCCCTCAGCGAACTCGAAGCGCTTCATCATCGCGCCCATGAGGAATGCTTCATCGCCAATTCGGTGAAGACCGAGGTGCGCTGCATTCCGGTTCTGGGCTGACCTTGCAGCAATTGCGTGAAATGAAAGCCGGTGGCTTCAGTCGCCCGGCGGTTCCGACCAGCCGATCAGCTTTGCCCATTCATTGGCGCCGTCCACGATGATGTCGAACACCGGGTCCTTGATGTCGTAATAGAAATCGACGTCATCGGGAAAGCGTTGAACGAGCCTTTGCTTGATCAGCGCATAGGCGCTCGCCGCCGTTGGGTGGGTGCGCAGGAAATCGCGGCAAAGAAGAGAGTAACGCTGATTGAAACGGCCTCTTTCGCGGACGTGAAGATTGGCCGGACGCCCCTTGCTGCGATAGAAAGCCTTGCGCAGTTCGCCTTCCGGCAGATCAAAGCCCGGAGGGCAATGATCGGTGACGACAGGCCTGCGCTCAAAGCCTGCTTGTTCCAACGCGCCGGCATCGACGTCAGTCAGATGATTCACTGTCAGCTGGATATCGATGATATCCTTGGCGGGGAGCCCGGGGACGGCCGTCGAGCCGATGTGATGCAGATAGGCCCCGGCGGGTGCTGCGCCTATGATCGTCAGTTCAGCCCGGACCGCGCCTCGGCCTTCGCCTTGGCGATATCGCGCAAGGCATTCGCCAGCACGTCGGGCGTTTGCGCGCCGCTGACAGCATATTGCTGGTCGAAGATGAAGAACGGTACGCCGTTGACGCCCATCTCCTGCGCTGCCGCGATTTCGGCGACGATGAGATCGCTGTCGGCATCGGAGGCAAGCAGCGAGGTGATGACCGAGCGGTCGAGGCCGGCCTTTTCGGCGATATCGAGCAGTACCGCGTGATCGCCGACATTGCGGCCTTCCTCGAAATTCGCCTTGAAAAGGGCGGTGACGGCCTTGTCCTGCTTTTCGCGGCCTTCGACCATCGCCCAATGGACCAGCCGGTGGGCGTCGAGCGTGTTCGGGCCGATCTTGATCGCTTCGAAATCGAAGGCGATGCCGACCTCCCGGCCGAGGTCGGTGAGCATCTTGTGCGCCTGCGCCACGCGCTCCTCGCCGCCGAGCTTCTGCGCCAACGCCTTCTTCTGGTCGACGCCTTCCTTGGGATAGTCCGGATTCAGGCGGTACGGCCGCCAGTTGATGTCGACGCCGATCTCGTCCTGCACTTCGGCGATGGCGAGCTCCAGCCGCGCCTTGCCGAGATAGCACCAGGGGCAGACGACATCTGAGACGACGTCGATGGTGATACGCTCCATGAGGGTCTTCCTTATTCTATGCGTCTCCGGAGAGACATGGGGCCGCGGCGGTTCGGCGGCGTTTACTGCACGCTCGCATCCCACCATACCGGCAGCTGATAGCCGTAAAGCGGCATCGTATCGGGATGGCCGATGCGCTTGCTGCGCGCCACCCATTGCTGGTCGATATGATAGAGCGGCAGCACGTAATGGCCGGAAAGCAGCAGCCGGTCGTAGGAGCGCACCGCCGCGGTGAAATCCTCAGCCGAGCGCGCCCTGAGCAGATGGTCGATCAGCGCGTCGAGATCGGGATCGTTGGCGCCGGCAAAGCTGTCGGTCCCCTCGCGCGTGCGTGCGGCGGAAGACCAGCGGCCAAGCTGCTCGTTGCCGGGCGAAAGCGAGGACGTGTAGGATTTCATGATCATGTCGTAGTCGAAGCTGTTCGTCCGGCTCTGGTACTGCGAATCATCGACGGTGCGGATCGAGGCTGCGATGCCGATCGCCTGCAGCGAACGCTGGTAGGCGACCGCGAGCTTCTCTTGGTCGGCGTTCTGCGTCATGATTTCGAAGGCGAGCTGGCGGCCGGAGGCATCGAGCATCTTGCCGCCCTGGATCGTATAGCCGCCCTGTTTCAATAATCCGACCGCCTGCTTCAGCACATTGCGGTCGCGGCCGGACCCATCGGTGACCGGCAGCTTGTAAGTGCCGTCGAGAATGTCGGGCGCGATTTTGTCCTTGATCGGCCCGAGTAGGGCAAGCTCGGCGGCATTGGCAGGAACGCCGAAGCTCGAAAGCTCGGAATTCTGCCAGAAGCTCTGCGTGCGCTTGTAGGCGCCGGAATAGAGGTTCTTGTTCGCCCATTCGAAATCGAACACCAGCGACAGGCCTTCGCGCACCTTGGGATCGGTAAAGATCGCCCGGCGCGTGTTGAACACGAAACCGAGCATGCCGCTCGGCAGTTTCGGCGTGTACACATCCTTGACGATGGCCCCGGAAGTGACGGCTGGGAAGTTGTAGGCATTGGCCCAGTGACCGGGGTTGCCGTCGGGATAGATATCGACGTCGCCCTTCTTGAAAGCTTCGAACAGCGTGGTGTCCTGCAGATAATACTGGACGGTGATCTGATCGTAATTGTCGGTGCCGACCTTGGACGGAATATCCTTGCCCCAGTAGTTCGGGTCCCGCTCATAGGTGATGCTTTCGCCGGGCTTCACCGTCTCCACCTTATAGGGACCGGAGCCGACAGGCGGCGTCAGCGAGGTGCGGTCGAAGGCCTCGGGATCGATCGCATGTTTCGGCAACACCGGGAAAAGGCCGAAGATCAGCGGTGTTTCCCGATCGGCTTGGTCATTGAAAGTAAAGCGTACACTGTGCTCGCCGACCTTCTCCATCTTGGCGACGACTTTGAGGCGGTTGGCGAAGGGTACGCGGCCCTTGTCGCGCATCAGCTGGAAGGTGAACATCACGTCTTCGGGCGTCACCGGCTGGCCGTCGGACCATTTCGCCTTCGGATTGAGGTTGAACTGGATGAAGCTCCTGGCGTCATCCCATTCGACCGTTTCGGCAAGCAGGCCATAGAGCGTGAAGGGCTCGTCCCGGGAGCGCTGCATCAGCGATTCGTAGACGAGATTGCCATACTCGGGGTCCCACATGCCGCGCGCCGTCGTGCGCATGCTCTTCAGGATGAAGGGGTTGAGATTGTCGAAGGTGCCGACGACGCCGTAAGTGATCTTGCCGCCTTTCTTGACGTCCGGATTGACGTAAGGGAAGTGCTTGTAGTCAGGCGGCAGGGCCGGCTCGCCATGCATCGCAATACCGTGCAGCGGCTCGGCAGCAACAGTGCCGCAAAGCAGCAGCGAAAGGACGAGGGGGACGACAATCCGGAGCATTCGGCAATCCTTGATCCGTGAAAACGGGCATGATTCACCGCGAGATTACCATCTGGTCGACCGATTCCAACACGTAGACGCCATTTCTTTGGCCTGGCGACGAAATTGCTGCCCGAATTGCCAAAGAAATGCTGGATATCTTGAACGCTGCGATGTAACAGGTGAACCCGAAGTTTCGGGGTCATGCATTTGCCTTATTTTTCCATGAGGTGGAGTGCCGAACGACCCGATGGTTGGGGCGGCACGTCGCTGCTCCGAACGGATATCAGGAGACGGAATTCGTTATGATGTTCAAGTCTGAAAAGAAAATGCGGGCAGCACTGTCCGTTCTGGCAGTGGTGTTCGGCGCTTCGGCACCGGTCTCCTCCTTCGCACAGGATGCGGCGGCGCAGGCGCCGGCCCAAGGTGTCGGCGCGCCCAAGCTCGGTTGGTACAAGACCTGCAGCAAGCAGGAAGACAACGACATCTGCGTCGTCCAGAACCTGATCCTTGCCAATGGTGGTCAATTCGTCACGGCTGCCGGTCTGATCTCGGTTTCCGGCAAGATCAACCGCAAGCTCCTCCAGGTTTCCGTCCCCAGCGCGCGCCTGATTCCCCCGGGCATCATGATGCAGATCGACGGTGGCAAGGGTCAGAAGCTCGACTACGTCGTCTGCCTGCCAGACAAGTGCACCGCCGAAGTTCCGCTGACCGACGCGATGATCGCCAGCCTCAAGAAGGGCAGCGACGTGATCTTCACCTCGATCAACTTCCGCCGTGCCCCGACCCCGATCAAGATCTCGCTCGAAGGCTTCACCGGCGCTTATGACGGCGAACCAGTCTCCGAATCCAAGCTTGCTGAGACCCAGCGCAGCCTGCAGGAAGGCATGCAGAAGAAGGCCGAGGAAGCCCGCAAGAAGCTGGAAGACGCCCAGAAGGCAGCTAAGGCGCAGTAATTCAGCCGACAGGCTTGAACAGAAACCCGGCTTCGCGCCGGGTTTTTTGTTGCACAAGGATCTGCCCGCCATCGCGCAAAGAAAAAGGCCCCGCTGGGAGATGCGAGGCCTTGGTTCATTCAGCAGTCAGACCGATATCAATGGGCGAAACTCATCTTGGGTTTGAGCTGCCCGGACGGGGCCTGATCGAAAATCTGGTAGATCTGCGGATTGCGAAGCGGCGTACCGCTTTCGTCGTTCACAAGGTTCTGCTCGGAGACATAAGCGACATATTCGCTTTCGTCATTTTCGGCGAGCAGGTGATAGAAGGGCTGGTCCTTGCTCGGACGCACCTCGGCAGGAATCGAATTCCACCATTCTTCCGTATTCGCGAACTCCGGATCGACGTCGAAGATGACGCCGCGAAACGGAAAAACCTTATGCCGGACCACTTCGCCAATACTGAACTTTGCAACTCTTTCTTTCATGGTACGACTTCCTTTCATCACCAAAGTTGGTGATTGGCTCTCCATAAATCAAGATTTTTGAGCGCCGTTCGTCACATGAACGTCATGTCCTCGCCATCTGCCGTCCGTGACCTGGGAGGCGAAAGCCCCGGCGGGACCGGGGCTTTCCGTGTTCGGGCCGATCAGGCCGAGTAGTACATGTCGTATTCGACCGGGTGCGGCGTCATTTCGAAACGCATCACTTCCGCCATCTTCAGCTCGATGAAGGCGTCGATCTGGTCGTCGTCGAAGACGCCGCCTGCCGTCAGGAACTTGCGGTCCTTGTCGAGGCTTTCGAGCGCTTCGCGCAACGAGCCGCAGACGGTCGGGATTTTCTTCAGCTCCTTCGGCGGCAGGTCGTAGAGATCCTTGTCCATGGCCTTGCCGGGATGGATCTTGTTCTTGATGCCGTCGAGGCCGGCCATCAGCATGGCGGCGAAGGCGAGGTAGGGGTTGGCGGTCGGATCCGGGAAGCGGACTTCGACGCGCTTGGCCTTCGGGTTGGAGCCGAACGGAATGCGGCAGGAGGCCGAGCGGTTGCGGGCCGAGTAGGCCAGCAGGACCGGCGCTTCGTAACCGGGTACGAGACGCTTGTAGGAGTTCGTCGACGGATTGGTGAAGGCGTTGATCGCCTTGGCATGCTTGATGATGCCGCCGATATAGTAGAGGCAGCTTTCCGAAAGGCCCGCATATTCGTCGCCGGCGAAGGTCGGCTTGCCGCCCTTCCAGATCGATTGGTGCACGTGCATGCCCGAGCCGTTGTCGCCGAAAATCGGCTTCGGCATGAAGGTCGCCGTCTTGCCGTAGGCGTTCGCCACCTGATGCACGACATATTTGTAGATCTGCATCTTGTCGGCGTTGCGCACCAGCGTGTCGAACTTGATGCCGAGTTCGTGCTGGGCGGCAGCCACTTCATGGTGATGCTTTTCGACGACGACGCCCATTTCCGAGAGCACCGTCAGCATCTCCGAGCGCATGTCCTGGGCGCTGTCGACAGGAGGAACCGGGAAATAGCCGCCCTTGACGCGCGGGCGATGGCCGAGGTTGCCGGTTTCGTAATCGGTGTCGTCGTTCGACGGCAGTTCGGTCGAATCGAGCTTGAAGCCGGTATTGTAGGGATCGGCCTTGTACTTGACGTCGTCGAAAACGAAGAATTCGGCTTCCGGGCCGACGAAGATCGTGTCGCCGATGCCGGATGCCTTGAGATAGGCTTCGGCCTTCTTGGCGGTGCCGCGCGGATCGCGGTTGTAGGCCTCGCCAGAAACCGGATCGAGGATATCGCACATGATGACCATGGTCGACTGAGCGAAGAACGGGTCCATATGCACCGTCTCGGTATCGGGCATCAGCACCATGTCGGACTCGTTGATGGCCTTCCAGCCACCGATCGAGGAGCCGTCGAACATTACGCCGTCAGCGAACATGTCTTCGTCGACGCAGACGACGTCCATCGTCACATGCTGCAGTTTGCCCTTCGGGTCGGTGAAGCGCAGATCGACGAACTTCACGTCGTTTTCCTTGATCTGCTTCAGAATTTCGCTTGCGGTCGCCATTAAATACGTTCCTCCGATTTGCAATGACAATAGGTAGGTGTTCGATTTCGCGATGACGGTATCGGACTTTGCGCGATTGGCAAAGTGGCTCAGATGGCGTCTATGCCGGTCTCGCCGGTACGGATGCGGATAACTTCTTCGACATTGGAGACGAAGATCTTTCCGTCGCCGATGCGGCCGGTCTGCGCCGCCTTGCGGATCGCGTCGATGACGGCTTCCGCGTTTTCGTCGGCCAGAACGACCTAGACTTTTACCTTCGGCAGGAAGTCGACGACGTATTCGGCTCCGCGGTAGAGTTCCGTGTGGCCCTTCTGACGGCCGAAGCCCTTGGCTTCCGTGACTGTGATACCCTGCAGGCCGACTTCCTGAAGGGCTTCCTTCACTTCGTCCAGCTTGAAGGGCTTTATGATCGCTTCGATCTTTTTCATGAGAAAATGTCTCTCCGCTTCTCCCGTTATGGCAGGACCGTTCCCGCTCGCCGGATATGATGCAGATATCATGCCAGTTTGAAATCCATCTTTTCGAAAAAAGATGCCGTTTTTGACGAAACCGGTGCGTTTGCGGGGGATTCTATGTCGTTTTGGTGACGGAGATATGGGAAAACTTTCGTCTGCCGATCAAAATCATATCGAAAGCCGGAAAATCCACACGTATTCGCAATTACGAAAATATGGTCCATTGAGATTAAAATATAGGCAAATGCATAAATTGAGTGCTTCTGTTTGTTGTGCTGGGCGGTTGTTTTTTAGGCGTTTTTTGAATTGAATAGGGCCATGAGCGATCTGTCCGACCTTCTTCTCTCGCCTGCTGAAATGTCCGCCGTCGATGCGGCCGCCGCCGCATCGGGTATCGATTCTTTCGGCCTTATGGAGAGGGCGGGTGCTGCCGTCGCGGCAGCCGCGCTGCGGCTTCATCCCGGCTCTCTGCGTTTCGTCGTGCTCTGCGGCCCCGGCAACAATGGCGGCGATGCCTATGTCGCGGCAAGACATCTGCGGGAGAGCGGGGCGGCGGTGGCGCTCTTCCATCTCGGTGATCCCTCCCGGCTGAGGGGCGATGCCGCCCGCGCCCGCGCGGGCTGCGCGGTGGAGGGGGAGGGACTCGGCCTCTACCGGCCCGCAACCGGCGACGTCGTCATCGACGGCCTGTTCGGTGCGGGGCTTACCCGCGAGGTGCCGGAGGATGTGCGTGCTTTGATCGGGCGCGTCGCCGAGGCCGGCCTTCCCGTGCTCGCCATCGATCTCCCGTCCGGCCTCGATGGCCGCACCGGCAAGGTGCTGGGCGCGGCCTTCGCAGCGCATAACACCATCACCTTCATGACGCGCAAGCCCGGTCATCTCCTGATGCCGGGCAGGGAGCTTTGCGGTGAGCTGGAGGTGTTCGATATCGGCATTCCCGCCCGCATCATCAGGGCCGAGGCAAGCGGTATCGTCGCCGAGAACACGCCCGAGGCCTGGAAAGGGGTGCTGCCGGCCGAGCATCTGGAAACACACAAATATAAGCGCGGCCATCTGGTGGTCTTCTCAGGCGAGGCCGACAAGACGGGCGCCGCGCGGATGTCGGCCATCTCCGGCCTGAAGGCCGGCGCCGGCCTTGTGACGATCGCAGCGCCCCGGGCGGCGATGGCTGCGAATGCGGCCCATCTGACTGCCGTCATGCTGCACGCGGTCGACGATGAAGCCGAGCTCGAAGACTGGCTCTCCGACCGACGGATGCAGACCTTCATCCTCGGTCCCGGCTTCGGTATCGGCGCCAGGGCGCGGGGTTTCGTCAAGGCTCTTGCCGAACGCCGGCTGGTGCTCGATGCCGATGGTATCTCCTCGTTCAAGGACGATCCGCATGAGCTCTATGACCTTTTCCGCGGCGAGCCGCGTCTGGTGCTGACGCCGCACGAGGGCGAATTCACGCGGCTCTTTCCCGATATCGGCGGCGACAAATCGCTCGGCAAGGTGGACAAGGCAGTGGCCGCCGCCCGCCGCGCCAATGCCGCGATCGTTTATAAGGGGGCCGACACCGTCATCGCCTCGCCGGACGGGCGTGCCCTCATCAACACCAATGCCCCGGCATGGCTCGCCACGGCCGGTTCCGGCGACGTGCTTGCCGGCATCATCGGCGGATTGCTCGCCCAGGGCCTGCCGGCCTTCGAGGCCGCGGCCGCCGGTGTCTGGCTGCATGGGCAGGCCGGCCATCGCGCCGGCAAGGGGCTGACGGCGGAGGAGCTCGCGGCAGCGGTGTTGCCGCTTTAGCGCTTGCGCCAGGATTCTCCGATGCGCACTTCCTTCCATCGACGCGAGGGATGCTGCAACAGTTTAAATTACTGAACGATTTTATCCTTGGATCGATTTCGATTTAAGGAATTATGCAGTAGGTCTCGGGTAATGGATTTCCCGTTTTCTATGTAAATCTGCCTTTCGACGGAGGCTCGAATGAGTGTTGGCCTGATCGCCCTTCTTGATGATATCGCGGCATTGGCCAAACTGGCTGCGGCATCGCTCGACGATATTGCCGGTCAGGCTGCCAAGGCAGGCGCGAAAGCGGCTGGCGTCGTCATTGACGATGCGGCGGTCACGCCCCGCTACGTCACCGGATTTTCGGCGGCACGCGAACTGCCGATCATCGGCAAGATCGCGCTGGGCTCGCTGAAGAACAAGCTTCTAATCCTGCTCCCCGCAGCACTCGTCCTGAGCCTTGTCGCACCGCAGGCGATCACACCGCTGCTGATGATCGGCGGACTTTATCTCTGCTACGAGGGCGTGGAAAAAGTCTACGGGCTGGTCATGCCGCATGCGGCTCATGCTCACGAGGCGGCCCTCGAGGCAACGAGCCTCGATCCCAGATCGATAGAAGACGAGAAAGTTGCCGGCGCGATCAAGACGGATTTCATCCTGTCGGCCGAAATCATGGCGATCACACTCGGCGCGGTGCCCTCAGGCGGCATGGTTACCCAGGCCATCATCCTTGCCGTCGTTGGAATGGGCATAACTGCCGCTGTCTATGGCGGCGTGGCGCTTATCGTGAAGGCCGATGATCTGGGCTTGATGCTGGCGCGTGTCCGCACGGCATCTTCGATGGGCGCGGTCTTGCGTTCGATCGGAAGAGGGCTCGTCACTGGCATGCCTTATTTTCTGAAAGTCCTCGGCATCGTGGGAACGGCCGCCATGATCTGGGTCGGTGGCGGTATCATCGTTCACGGCCTCGAAACCTATGGGGCGGGCGGTCTTGCGCATCTGATCCATGATGCCGGCGAGGCGACCGCGCATGCTGTTCCCGTTCTGCCTTCCGTGCTGCGCTGGATCGTCGAGGCCGCAGGGGCGGGCATCGTCGGTATTGTCATCGGTCTGATCGCAATCCCGCTCGCAGGCTACGTCGTCTCACCGACGTGGCGGTACATCAAATCACTGCTGCCGCGCCACCGGAAAGAGGCGCCGGCGGACGGGAAGAAGTGAAACAGCGTTTGCGCATCTCAAAAGTCGTGGTTCCGCAGGCTTCTTAGCGCTTGATGGCGATGAGCGCCGATGCCGCTGCCGGCCGCGAGATGGGCCCGGCTTATTTCGTCAGCGCCTGCTGCAGCGCGATTGCCCCGTGCGGCGCATTGACCTTGCCCTCGTGGATCATGAAGGCGAAGACGTCGCGCGGCTCGGCCTTCACCTTGCGATCACCATCGATCAGCGGCAGGTCGTCAGGAACCCTGCCTTCGGCCCAGGTTTCGAGCCGCTTTGCCCAGGCCTTCAGCTCCTTGTCAGGGTAGCAGGTAGCGATATCGTCCGATCCCTTCTGTAGCCGGGCATAAACGAAATCGGCCGTGACGTCGGCGATCATCGGATATTCGAAATGTTCGGCGCACACCGGCGCCACGCCATATTTGGCAAGCAGTGCCACGAATTCCGGCACCTTGAAGGAATCGTGCCGAACCTCGACCACATGGCGCAGTTTCAGCCCATCCTGTTTTTCCGGCAGCAGTTTCAGGAAGGCCTCGAAATCTTCCGCATCGAATTTCTTGGTCGGCGCAAATTGCCAGAGCAGCGGCCCGAGATGATGGCCGAGCTCGCTGATTCCGGATGACAGGAAGCGCTCCATCGATTCACCGGCCTCGGCCAGTACCCGCCGATTGGTGACGAACCGCGTCGCCTTCAGCGAGAAGATGAAACCGTCTGGAACATCAGCCGCCCATTTGGCAAAGACCGCAGGTTTCTGCGTGCTGTAATAGGTGCCGTTGACCTCGATGACCTTCAACTGACGGCTGGCATAATGCAGCTCGTCCTTCTGTTTCAGGTCATCGGGAAAGAAATGCCCGCGCCAAGGCTCGAAGGTCCAGCCGCCGATGCCGGTGCGGATAGTGCCGGATTTCGTCATGTCGTCCTCCCTGTTTGCAGCCGTTCAGGCTGCTTCGATCTCTTTCACCATGTCGACGAGCGTCCATCCTGGCCGGTAACGGCTCGGCCGGCGACCCGTTCCCTGAAATCCGAAGGCGCGATAAAGCGCGATATTTCGCTCCATCCGCGCATTGGTGTAGAGCCGGATCTCCGGAATGTCCCATTCCCGCGCCTTGCCTTCGAGCCAGCGCAGCATCGAGAGCCCATGTCCGGCGCCCTGAAAGGCCGGCGAGACCGCGATGCTGAACAGCATGAGGTGATCGGAATGCCGCTCGATGACCACGAGGCCCGCCGTTTCGCCGCCGACGTCGCGCAGCCAGACCTCGCCGCGGTCGATCCGCGGCGCGTAATCCTCCGTCACGGGGATCGGTGGAGCGCCGAACAGCTCGGTATAGGGCCGGTAGGCGGCTGCCGTCAGCGTCGCGATCATCGGGAGATCATCGGGCGACGCCAGCTGCATCGTCATTCCGCCGCAACCGCCTTCTTCGCCGGCCGCCGCTCCAGCAACTCCTTGAGGAACTGTCCGGTATAGGAACGCTTCTCCCTGACGATTGCCTCGGGTGTGCCGGTCGCGACGATCTCGCCGCCGCCATCGCCGCCTTCGGGACCGAAATCGAGCACCCAGTCGGCGGTCTTGATGACTTCGAGATTGTGCTCGATCACCACGACGGAGTTACCCTGATTGACCAGCTCGTGCAGCATTTCCAAGAGCTTGGCGACGTCGTGGAAATGCAGGCCGGTCGTCGGTTCGTCGAGAATGTAGAGCGTGCGTCCGGTCGAGCGTTTCGACAGCTCCTTGGCAAGCTTGACGCGCTGTGCTTCGCCGCCTGAAAGCGTATTGGCCTGCTGGCCGACCTTGATATAGCCGAGGCCGACATCCTTCAGCGATTGCAGCTTGTCGCGCACGGCAGGCACCGCCGCGAAGAAATCGACGCCTTCCTCCACCGTCATGTCGAGCACGTCGGCGATCGACTTCTGCTTGAAGGTGACGTCGAGCGTCTCTCTGTTGTAGCGCTTGCCGTGGCAGACGTCGCAGGTGACGTAGACATCAGGCAGGAAGTGCATCTCGATCTTGATGACGCCATCGCCCTGGCAGGCCTCGCAGCGGCCGCCCTTGACGTTGAAGGAGAAGCGGCCCGGCTGGTAGCCGCGCGCCTTGGCTTCCGGCAGGCCGGCGAACCAGTCGCGGATCGGCGTGAAGGCGCCGGTATAGGTCGCCGGGTTCGAGCGCGGCGTGCGGCCGATCGGCGACTGGTCGATGTCGATCACCTTGTCGATATGCTCGAAACCGTCGATACGGTCGTGGTCGGCGGGAATTTCGCGCGCGCCCATGACGCGGCGCGCCGCCGATTTATAAAGCGTCTCGATCAGGAAGGTAGACTTGCCGCCACCGGAAACACCGGTCACCGCCGTGAAGACGCCGAGCGGGATCGACGCCGTGACGTTCTTCAGATTGTTGCCGCGCGCGCCGACCACCTTGATCTCGCGGCCCTTCTTCGGCTTGCGGCGCTCCTCGGGAACCGGCACGCCGAGTTCGCCGGAGAGATATTTGCCGGTCAGCGACTTCGGATTGGCCATGATATCCTGCGGCGTGCCATGGGCGATGACCTGGCCGCCGTGAATGCCGGCGGCCGGACCGATATCGACCACGTCATCGGCCGTCAGGATGGCATCCTCGTCGTGTTCGACGACGATGACGGTGTTGCCGATGTCGCGCAGGTGCTTCAGCGTGTCGAGCAGCCGGGCATTATCGCGCTGATGCAGGCCGATCGAAGGCTCGTCGAGCACGTATAGCACGCCCGTCAGCCCCGATCCGATCTGCGAGGCGAGCCGGATGCGCTGACTTTCGCCACCCGACAGCGTGCCGGAGTTGCGCGAGAGGCTCAGATATTCCAGGCCGACATCGTTGAGGAAGCGCAGGCGGTCGCGGATTTCCTTCAGGATGCGCACGGCGATCTCGTTCTGCTTGGCATTGAAGCTTGCCGGCAGTGCCTCGAACCAGTCGCGGGCGATGCGGATCGACATGGCGGTCACTTCGCCGATATGCAGCCTGTTGATCTTCACCGCCAGCGCCTCCGGTTTCAGGCGGAAACCGTTGCAGGAAGGGCAGGGGGCGGCCGACATGAAACGCTCAATATCCTCGCGTGCCCAGGCGGAATCGGTCTCCTTCCAACGCCGCTCGAGATTGGTGACGATGCCCTCGAAATTCTTATGCGTCGTATAGGAGCGTGCGCCGTCGGCGTAGTGGAACTCGATCTTGTCGTCGGTGCCGTTGAGGATGACGTCCTTGGCCTCGTCGGAAAGATCCTTCCAGCGCGTGCCGAGCTTGAAACCGTAATGTTTTCCGAGCGCTTCCAGCGTCTGGTTGTAATAGGGCGAGGTCGACTTGGCCCAGGGCGCAATCGCCCCGTCGCGCAGCGTCCGTTCCGGCTCGGGCACGATCAGGTCGGCGTCGATCTTCTGCTGGGCGCCGAGCCCGTCGCAGGTCGGGCATGCGCCGAAGGGATTGTTGAAGGAAAACAGCCGGGGCTCGATTTCCGGAATGGTAAAGCCTGAAACCGGGCAGGCGAATTTTTCCGAAAACAGCACGCGCTCATGCGTCTCGTTCAGCGATTTGTTGGCCGAGCCGCCGGCCGCAGTCTCTTCCGGCGGCAGCGGCTTGTCGGCGAATTCGGCGATCGCCAGCCCATCGGCGAGCTTCAGGCTGGTCTCCAGGCTGTCGGCCAGGCGCGCGGAGACGTCGGAGCGCACGACGATACGGTCGACCACAACGTCGATGTCGTGCTTATATTTCTTGTCGAGAACAGGCGCCTCGGCGATCTCGTAGAACTGGCCGTCGACCTTGACGCGCTGGAAGCCTTTCTTCATCAGCTCCGCCAGTTCTTTTTTGTATTCTCCCTTACGGCCGCGCACGAGCGGCGCAAGAATATAAAGGCGGGTGCCTTCGCCGAAATCAAGGATGCGGTCGACCATCTGGCTGACGGTCTGGCTCTCGATCGGCAGGCCGGTCGCCGGTGAATAGGGAACGCCGACGCGGGCGAAAAGCAGGCGCATGTAGTCGTAGATCTCGGTGACGGTGCCGACCGTCGAGCGCGGATTGCGCGAGGTCGTCTTCTGCTCGATCGAGATCGCCGGCGACAGCCCGTCGATCTGGTCGACATCGGGCTTCTGCATCATTTCGAGGAACTGCCGGGCATAGGCCGACAGGCTTTCGACATAGCGCCGCTGGCCCTCGGCATAGATCGTGTCGAAGGCGAGCGAGGATTTGCCCGAGCCCGAAAGTCCGGTCATGACGATCAGCTTGTTGCGCGGCAGATCGAGATCGATGCTCTTCAGATTGTGCTCGCGCGCGCCGCGGATGGAGATCGTCTTCAGTTCGCTCATCGTCTCTGCTTTGGTTTTCTGGATAACAGCCCTTATTTAGTGATGCCGGCGGGCGAGTCGAGGCTGAATATCCTGGAAGGTTCAAGGTTTTCGATTCTGTTGACAGGATCATACGGATAAACTAGAACAAATAAAGAACAAAATTCCTGATGAATGCATGCGGCTTTCTGATGGGATAAATTGTGGATTAAACACCGTTCACGCGCATCTGCGGTCCTCTATGGTTTAAGGTGCGCTGATCGATTAACGCCGCCGGGCAGGGCGGCAGGCAGGGTGAGAAGCATGGCTGGTAGCGTGAACAAGGTAATTCTGGTTGGAAACGTGGGTGCAGACCCCGAAATCCGCCGCACTCAGGATGGCCGGCCGATCGCCAACCTCCGTATCGCCACCTCGGAGACCTGGCGCGACCGCAATTCCGGCGAGCGCCGCGAAAAGACCGAATGGCACACCGTCGTCGTCTTCAACGAAGGCCTCTGCAAGGTCGTCGAGCAATATGTGAAGAAGGGCGCCAAGCTCTATATCGAAGGCCAGCTGCAGACCCGCAAATGGCAGGACCAGCAGGGCCAGGATCGTTACTCGACGGAAGTGGTGCTGCAGGGCTTCAACTCGACGCTGACCATGCTCGACGGCCGCGGCGATGGCGGCGGCGCAAGCTCCGGCTTCGGCGGCGGCCGCGGCGGGAGCAGCAGCAACAATGATTACGGCGACGATTACGGCGCCCCGTCGCCGTCCTCATCGTCCAACCGCGGCGGTGGCAACTTCTCGCGCGATCTCGACGACGACATCCCGTTCTGATCGGCCGCCGTTCCTAGCTTGATGAAAGATTTAAGAGCATGATGCCGTTGACGGTATCATGCTCTTTCTCGTTGCTTGATAAGGATGGTTCAGGCCGATCTGCCCGAGCCGTCCCGCCATTTCAGCGCGGCGTCGCGCTGATGAGATTGAACGCCGATTTTGCGCCGTCGACGACGAATTGCGTCGCAAGCGCGGCGAGGATGACGCCGAGGAGGCGCGTCAGGATCGCCCGGCCGGTGACGCCGAGGAAGCGGTCGAGCCTTTCGGCGACGAGCAGCATGAGGAAGGTCAGCAGCAGATTGGCGGCGATGACAGCGATGAGCTGGGCTTTTTCGATTGTCGTCGGCAGCGTGCCGGCAAGCAGGATCGTCGCGGAGATCGCGCCCGGGCCTGCGATCAGTGGCAGGGCGAGGGGAAAGACGGCGATATTCTCGATATGATCCTTGGTAACGGCAGCCTCCGAGGCCTTCTCCTTGCGTTCCTGCCGCCTTTCGAAAACCATCTCGAAGGCGATCCAGAAAAGCAGCAGCCCGCCGGCGATGCGGAAGGCGCCGATAGATATCCCGAGCACGCCGAGCACGCCGGAGCCGAACAGGGCGAAGACGGCGAGGATGATGAAGGCGATGGTCGAGCCGCGTAGCGCCACCTGCGTGCGTTGGGCTCGGCTCATGCCGATCGTCAGCCCGAGAAAGATAGGCGCGAGGCCGGGCGGATCGATGGTGACGAGAAGCGTCGTGAAGGCGTTGATCAACTGGTCGGCGCTTGCCATCGTCTCTCCCGAACCCCATATGAATGCCTGGGTTTTTACGATTGTGGAACGGGGATTTCAATTTGGCAAATATCCCGCGGCGGATTGCCCGATCCGGCCGCGAAACTTCTGTGTTTTACCCTCTTTAGGCCGCAAAAGCCTGTTCAAAACGCGCTCAGAAATTGGCGTGGGAACGGGCTTTCCGCTATAAATCTTCAAGTGATTCTAGAAGAGATCGTGATCTGTTTTGACTGAGCAAACACCCCCCGGCGGCGGGAAGCTCCCGCCAGGCATCGAGCCTATCTCCATCATGGAGGAAATGCAGCGGTCGTATCTCGATTACGCCATGAGCGTCATCGTCAGCCGCGCGCTGCCCGACGTGCGCGACGGCCTGAAGCCTGTGCACCGGCGCATCCTCTACGGCATGTCCGAGCTCGGCATCGACTGGAACAAGAAATACGTCAAATGCGCCCGCGTCACCGGCGACGTGATGGGTAAATACCATCCGCACGGCAATGCCGCGATCTATGATGCGCTCGCCCGTATGGCGCAGCCCTGGTCGCTCAGGCTGCCGCTGATCGACGGCCAGGGGAATTTCGGCTCGGTCGACGGCGATCCGCCGGCGGCCGAACGTTACACCGAATGCCGCCTGGAAAAGGCCGCTCATTCGCTGCTCGACGATCTCGACAAGGAAACCGTCGATTTCCGCGACAACTATGACGGCACGCTCTCCGAGCCGGTCGTGGTTCCCGCCAAATTCCCGAACCTGCTCGTCAACGGAGCCGGCGGCATCGCCGTCGGCATGGCGACCAACATCCCCCCGCATAACCTGTCCGAAGTCATCGATGGCTGCATCGCGCTGATCAACGATCCGGCGATCGAGCTGCCGGAACTGATGCAGATCATTCCAGGCCCCGATTTTCCGACAGGCGCGAAGATCCTCGGCCGCGCCGGCATCCGCTCCGCCTATGAGACCGGCCGAGGCTCGGTCATCATGCGCGGCGTCGCCACCATCGAGCCGATGCGCGGCGACCGCGAGCAGATCATCATCACTGAAATTCCCTATCAGGTGAACAAGGCGACGATGATCGAGAAGATGGCCGAATTGGTGCGCGAAAAGCGCATCGAGGGTATTTCCGACCTGCGCGACGAATCCGACCGCCAGGGTTATCGCGTCGTCATCGAGCTGAAGCGCGACGCCAATGCCGAGGTCATCCTCAACCAGCTCTACCGCTACACGCCTTTGCAGACCTCCTTCGGCTGCAACATGGTGGCGCTGAACGGCGGCAAGCCGGAGCAGCTGACGCTGCTCGACATGCTGCGCGCTTTCGTCTCCTTCCGCGAGGAAGTCGTTAGCCGGAGAACGAAATTCCTGCTGCGCAAGGCGCGCGAGCGCGCCCATGTGTTGGTCGGCCTCGCCATCGCCGTTGCCAATATCGATGAAGTCATCCGCGTCATCCGCCAGGCGCCCGATCCGCAGTCGGCCCGCGAAGAGCTGATGACGCGCCGCTGGCCGGCGGAGGATGTGGAAAGCCTGATCCGCCTGATCGACGATCCGCGCCACCGCATCAACGAAGACCTGACCTACAACCTCTCCGAGGAGCAGGCGAGGGCCATCCTCGAACTGCGTCTTGCCCGCCTGACCGCGCTCGGCCGCGACGAAATCGGTGATGAACTCAATAAGATAGGCGAAGAAATCCGGGATTACCTGGATATTCTCTCCTCGCGCGTGCGCATCCAGACCATCGTCAAGGACGAGCTCACTGCCGTGCGTGACGAGTTCGGCACGCCGCGCCGCACCGAGATCGTCGATGGCGGCCTCGAAATGGACGACGAGGATCTGATCGCCCGCGAAGACATGGTCGTCACCGTCTCGCACCTCGGCTATATCAAGCGCGTGCCGCTGACGACCTATCGCGCGCAGCGCCGCGGCGGCAAAGGCCGCTCCGGCATGACCACCCGCGATGAAGATTTCGTTAGCCGGCTATTTGTTGTCAATACCCATACGCCGGTTCTGTTCTTCTCCTCGCGCGGCATCGTCTACAAGGAGAAGGTCTGGCGGCTGCCGATCGGCACGCCGACCTCGCGCGGCAAGGCTCTGATCAACATGCTGCCGCTCGAACCGGGCGAACGCATCACCACCATCCTGCCCTTGCCGGAGGATGAGGCGAGCTGGGACAATCTCGACGTCATGTTCTCGACGACGCGCGGCACGGTTCGCCGCAACAAGCTGTCGGACTTCGTTCAGGTCAACCGCAACGGCAAGATCGCCATGAAGCTCGATGAGGAGGGCGACGAAATCCTCTCCGTCGAGACCTGCACGGATCAGGACGACGTCCTGCTGACGACCGCGCTCGGCCAGTGCATCCGCTTCTCGGTCGATGACGTCCGCGTCTTTGCCGGCCGCAATTCGATCGGCGTACGCGGCATCAATCTCGGCGAGGGCGACCGCATCATCTCGATGACGATCGTCGGCCATGTCGATGCCGAGCCGTGGGAGCGTGCCGCCTATCTGAAGCGTTCCGCCGCCGAGCGTCGCGCGACGGGCGTCGATGAAGAGGATATCGCTCTGGTCGGTGAGGAAGTCACCGAGGAGGGACAGCTCTCCGACGAGCGCTATGAGGAGCTGAAGGCGCGCGAGCAGTTCGTGCTCACCGTCTCCGAAAAGGGCTTCGGCAAGCGCTCCTCTTCTTACGATTTCCGTATCTCCGGCCGTGGCGGCAAGGGCATCCGCGCCACCGACACCTCGAAGACGGGCGAGATCGGCGAACTGGTGGCGGCCTTCCCGATCGATGACGGCGACCAGATCATGCTCGTTTCCGATGGCGGCCAGCTGATCCGCGTGCCGGTCGGCGGCATCCGCATCGCCAGCCGCGCCACCAAGGGCGTCACCATCTTCTCGACGGCCAAGGATGAAAAGGTCGTCTCCGTCGAGCGCATCAGCGAGCCGGAAGAGGATGAGACGGAGGAGACGGCCGACGTCGCCGGCGGCGGCGCTCCCGACGACACGCCGTCTGCCGAGGGCGACCCGGCAGGGCCTGGCGAAGAGTGATCAAAGGAATGGGCGGCTTCGAGCCGCCCTTTTCTTTTGAAGGGGCCAAGCCACGAATAGAAAAAGCAATTTCCTATTATGCCGGCTCCGGCAATTCGGTTCTTCGACGGCTTTCCCGCCCATCTTCGGCGCTGTCATGAAACCTTTTGATTTTTAAGCCGTTATTGCGCTCATGACCGACGCTAGATTGAAACCGAAATCGGTCGACGGCACCAGGCCGAACGGTGCCGAGAAGCCGCACCAAGAGAAGGCATCGACTGACGAAGTCGCGCCGCCGCCAGATGTCATCGAACCCGATCCGAAGCTGACGCCCGAGGAGGCCGAAAAGGCGCGGAAGAAATATTTGCTGAAGCGCTTTTGGATCAGTGCGCGCGGCTACTGGGGTGGCCGCGGCGATGGCTTCGCCTGGCCGTGCTGCATTGGCTTGCTGGTCATGATCGTCATGAATGTCGGATTCCAGTATGGGATCAATCGCTGGAACCGCGGGATTTTCGACGCCATAGAGCGGCACGATGCCGGCACCGTCTATTATCTGAGCGCCGTCTTCCCGCCGCTCGTGCTCGGAAGCGTCGCTCTCGTCACTGGCCAGGTCTACGTTCGCATGATGATCCAGCGGCGCTGGCGCCGGTGGCTGGCGACTGCGCTCATTGCGCGCTGGCTTGCCAACGGCCGTTATTATCAGCTGAACCTCATCGGCGGCGACCATAAGAACCCGGAGGCGCGTATCTCGGAGGATCTGCGGATCGCGACCGAATCCCCCGTCGATTTCCTCGCCGGCGTCACCTCCGCATTCCTGTCGGCCTCCACCTTCATCGTGGTGTTATGGACGATCGGCGGCGCCCTGACCCTGCCGATCGGCGGATCGACCATCACCATTCCCGGCTTTCTCGTCGTCACCGCGGTGCTCTACGCCGTGATCACGTCGACGACGATCGCGGTCATCGGCCGGCATTTCGTCCAGGTGTCCGAAGTCAAGAACCAGATGGAAGCGGAGTTTCGCTATACGCTGACGCATGTACGCGAAAACGGCGAAAGCATCGCGCTTCTCGGCGGCGAAGAGGAAGAGCGCAACGATCTCCACAAGACGTTCGGCAATGTGCTGCGGCAATGGGCGCTGCTTGCCCACCAATATATGCGCACGACCTTCGTGTCGCATGGGTCCATGCTGATTGCGCCCGTCGTACCGGTTCTGCTGTGCGCACCGAAATTTCTCGAGGGCAGCATGACGCTGGGGGAGGTCATGCAGGCTGCCTCCGCCTTCGCCATCGTTCAGTCGGCCTTCGGATGGCTGGTCGATAATTACCCCCGCCTTGCCGATTGGAACGCCTGCGCGCGTCGCGTCGCTTCGCTGATGACGTCGCTCGATGGGCTGGAGCGGGCCGAACAAAGCGATGCTCTGGGGCGCATCAAACATGGCGAGACGGGAAGCGATGCGATGCTGAGCCTCAACGATCTCTCCGTGTCGCTGGACGACGGCACAGCCGTGGTCAAGGAAACCCGGGTCGAGATCGAACCGGGCGAACGGGTGCTCGTCGCCGGCGAATCCGGGTCGGGCAAGAGCACGCTGGTGCGCGCGATTTCAGGTCTTTGGCCGTGGGGACACGGCAGCGTCGATTTCCGCACCGACAGGCGATTGTTCATGCTGCCGCAACGGCCCTACATCCCCTCCGGCACGCTTCGTCGCGCCGTCGCCTATCCCCGTGCTGCCGATGGATGGCCGCTGGACGAAATCAAGGCGGCCCTCGATAAGGTGGGGCTCGATTATCTGAATGAGAGGATCGAGGAAGAGGCGCCGTGGGACCAGATCCTGTCTGGCGGCGAAAAGCAGCGGCTCGCCTTTGCGCGTCTCCTCTTGCACAATCCCGATATCATCGTGCTCGATGAAGCAACGTCGGCGCTCGATGAGAAGAGCCAGGACAAGATGATGGACATGGTGATCCGGGAATTGCCGAAGGTGACCATCATCAGCGTCGCGCATCGCGCCGAGCTGGAGGCCTTCCATAGCCGCAAGATCACCTTGGAGCGTCGCGAGGGCGGCGCAAAGCTGGTCAGCGATATCGACCTTATTCCACGCGAGAGAAAACGGAACGTACTTTTGCGCCTTCTGGAGGACCGGCGCTCGCTGCAGAAAGGCAGCCTGACTTCAGGTAAAGCCCCTCAAAATAAGACCTGAAATTCGCCTGGCTGGAGGATTTGGTGAACCTGTTGGCGCCGGCCAGAAAAAAGCCGGACGCTTGGTGCATCCGGCTTTGAATGGCCCTGGCGATGGAAGGGTGTCGCTCCAGGGTGGGAAGAGATTGGAAGAGCGGATTGTCAGAATGCGCTATGTTTCTCGTTCAGCGCCTTCACCTCTTCGCCTTCGCGCCTGAGCGCGGAGATCGTCGAAGCCACGGACACTATGAACATGACGCTGATGAGGGCTGTGAGCACTGTCAAGATCGTGAACATAGGCATTCCTTTCCTGGGGAGTTGCGTTCTCGCCCCTCAGTACTGGCCCAGCACGGCCGTCCGGGCCGAAGCATAGGGACCATAAACCTTGGAGGTATCGACCTTCTGATCATAGAGCGCGACGGTTGCGGTGAGCATGCCCGTGACCATCGCGATCCAGAGCACGTTAATCATCGTAATCTTGCCGGGCATCTGCAGTCCTTCCTGGCGCGCTTGTCGCATCTATGTGTCGGTTGAATGAACGCATCCGTCTGAAATTGGTTCCGCCGGATGTTGAGCGGGTGTTTACCAAGCCCGATCTGAAGCGACTTTGAATGTCTCGTTCATCTGGCGTTCAGATTCGAAGCTCGTTTTTTGGCGCGACCGGCCCTGTGCGGCGCGCACGATCGCCGCATGTTCGGCAAGTTCCGGCCGTACCCAGTTCACCTCGTAACGATCGGCGAAATAGCCATAGGCCATCTCGGCGGCGAGAGAGGATATAACGGCAAGTGCAACGAGCACGATCAGCATGGATTTGGTCTTTCCGGGAGCGCCGGATGCCGGAATGGCATCGGCCGACTTGATGATCCGATCTAAGCGGATCGCGTCTGAAACGGCCTTGAACGGCACATTCATCCATCGTTCAGCCGCCGGGAGCGGCCGGCCAAATCACTTGCGGCAAATTACTTGCGGCAAGGCGGCATCCATGACAAAAGGCGTCAAACCAACGGCCGGGTCAGATGACGACAGCTTTTTATCCGGGGTCCTTCGACCCGATCACCAATGGACATGTGGATGTTCTGGTTCAGGCGCTGAATGTCGCCGAGAAGGTCATCGTTGCGATCGGCATTCATCCCGGCAAGGCGCCGCTCTTCTCCTTCGAGGAGAGAGCCGAGCTGATCCGCCATTCGCTGGCCGAGGCGCTGCCAGGCAAGACCGGGGACATATCAGTCGTCGCCTTCGACAATCTGGTCGTCGATGCCGCCCGCGCCCACGGCGCCTCGCTTCTGATCCGCGGCCTTCGCGACGGCACCGACCTCGATTACGAAATGCAGATGGCCGGCATGAACAGGACGATGGCGCCGGATATTCAGACCATCTTTTTGCCCGCCGGAACGGCGTCGCGGCCCATTACCGCCACATTGGTCCGCCAGATCGCCGCCATGGGCGGCGATGTCAGTGCCTTCGTGCCGGCCGCCGTCTTGCAAGCCCTCACATCCAAGCGCCAAAACTAGGCGGAAATCGCCGCAACGGAGCTCATATGAAACTCTTTTATCTCGCATTTGCCGGCGTGCTGTATCTCGCCTCCTTCGCGGGGGATGCCTTCGCCCAATCGGCCGACCACTACCTCACCATCCAGCTGAAGAACGGCCCGGTCGTCATCCAGCTCATGCCTGATGTGGCGCCGAAGCATGTCGCCCAGATCGAGGCGCTGGCAAAGAAGGGCGACTATGACAACGTCGCCTTCCACCGTGTCATCGAAGGCTTCATGGCCCAGACCGGCGACGTCAAATACGGCAATATGGAAAAGGGCTTCGATGCCAGCCTCGCCGGCACCGGCTCTTCCGATCTGCCCGACATTCAGGCTGAATTCTCCAAGACGCCGTTCGTGCGCGGCACGGTCGGCATGGCCCGCTCGCAGGATCCGAATTCCGCCAATTCGCAATTCTTCATCATGTTCGCCGACGGTTCCTTCCTCAACGGCCAGTATACCGTGGTCGGCAAGGTCGTTTCCGGCATGGAGAATGTCGACAAGATCAAGCGCGGCGAAGGCCAGAACGGCGAAGTCAAGAATCCCGACCGGATGATCAAGGTCACCCTGGGCAAGAAGTAAATTACGAAAGAAACAAGAGGAGAAGACAATGGCCGAGATCAAGGATCCCGAAAACACCATCATTCTGGAAACCACCAAGGGCAAGGTTGTCATTCAGCTTCTGCCGCAGGTCGCCCCGGAGCATGTCGCCCGCATCAAGGAACTCGCCCGCGAGAAGGCCTATGACGGCGTCGTTTTCCACCGCGTCATCCAGGATTTCATGGCCCAGACGGGCGATGTCGAATTCGGCAAGAAGGGCTCGGAAACCTTCAATCCCGGCCGTGCCGGCATGGGCGGCTCTTCCAAGCCGGACCTGAAGGCTGAATTCTCCGCCACCCCGCATGTGCGCGGCACCTGCTCGATGGCGCGTTCGCAGAACCCGAACTCGGCCAACTCTCAGTTCTTCATCTGCTTCACCGATGCTCCCTGGCTGAACAAGCAGTATTCCGTCTGGGGCCAGGTCATCGAAGGCATGGACAACGTCGACAAGATCAAGCGCGGCGAGCCGGTTTCCGATCCGGACTCGATCGTCTCGCTGCGGGTTGCCGCCGACGTCTGATTGTGATTTCTGCTGAAACCCGCCCTTGCGCGAGAGCGCGGGGCGGGTTTCGCTTTGCCTGAAAGTGCCACTATGCGCGTAGACCTTTTCGATTTCGACCTGCCGGATGAACGCATCGCGCTGCGGCCCGCCGAGCCGCGTGACAGCGCACGCCTTCTGGTCGTCGATCCCAATGCGACGGAGAGCCTTTCGGATCATCGCGTCGGCGATCTGCCGTCGTTCCTGCGGGCCGGCGACGCGCTTGTATTCAACGACACCAAGGTCATTCCGGCCCAGCTCGAAGGCATCCGCTACCGCGAGGGCGCCGGCGGCCAGCAGGTTTCCGCGACGCTGCACATGCGCGTCGGCGCGAGCCGCTGGAAAGCCTTCGCCAAGCCCGGCAAACGTATCAAGGAAGGTGATCGCATCTCCTTCGGTCATTCCGGCGAAAGCTGCTTTCTCGGCTCGCTTGACGCCACCGTCGAGGAAAAGGGTGAGGCCGGCGAAGTCACGCTCGCCTTTGACCTTTCCGGCCCGGCCCTGGACGAGGCGATCGCCGCCGTCGGCCATATTCCGCTGCCGCCCTACATCGCCGCCAAGCGGCCGGAGGATGAGCGCGACCGTGCCGACTACCAGACCATCTATGCCCGCGAGGAGGGCGCTGTCGCCGCTCCAACCGCCGGCCTGCATTTCACGCCTGATTTGTTCGAGGTGCTCGACAAGGCCGGCATCGAGCGCCATTTCGTCACGCTCCACGTCGGCGCCGGCACGTTCCTGCCTGTGAAGGCCGATGATACCGCCGATCACAAGATGCACCTCGAAAGCGGCTATGTCAGCGCTGAGGTCGCTGCGAGGCTGAATGCTGTGCGGGAGAGGGGCGGGCGCATCATCTGCGTCGGCACGACCTCGCTGCGGCTGATCGAGAGCGCAGCGGAAGAGACGGGAGAGATCAAGCCCTGGGCGGGTGCGACCGGCATCTTCATCACGCCGGGCTATCGCTTCAAGGCGGTCGATATCCTGATGACGAATTTCCATCTGCCGCGTTCGACGCTGTTCATGCTGGTCTCGGCCTTTTCAGGTTTCGAGACCATGCACGCGGCCTACGAACATGCCATTTCGACAGGCTACCGCTTCTATTCCTATGGCGACGCCAGCCTTCTTTTCCGGAAAGACCAATGACCGAGACCTTCCAGTTCACCCTCAAGAAGACTGACGCCGGCGCACGCCTCGGTGAAATCTCCATGCCGCGCGGCAATATCCGCACGCCGGCCTTCATGCCGGTCGGCACCGTCGGCACTGTTAAGGCCATGTATCTCGACCAGGTACGCGAGACCGGCGCCGACATCATCCTCGGCAACACCTATCACCTGATGCTGCGCCCGACGGCCGAGCGTGTCGCCCGTCTCGGCGGCCTGCACAAGCTGATCCGCTGGGAGCACCCGATCCTGACGGACTCGGGCGGTTTCCAGGTCATGTCGCTGTCCGGCCTGCGCAAGCTCGACGAACAGGGCGTCACCTTCAAGTCGCATGTCGACGGCAGCCTGCACCATATGTCGCCGGAACGCTCGATCGAGATCCAGGGGCTGCTCGGTTCGGATATCCAGATGCAGCTCGACGAATGTGTGGCGCTGCCGGCCGAGCCGAAGGAGATCGAGCGCGCCATGGAAATGTCGTTGCGCTGGGCTGAGCGCTGCCGGGTCGCCTTCGGTGAGCAGCCCGGCAAAGCGATGTTCGGCATCGTCCAGGGCGGCGATATCCCGGCGCTGCGTGTCCGTTCGGCCGAGGAGCTCACCAAGCTCGATCTGAAGGGCTATGCCGTCGGCGGTCTTGCGGTTGGCGAGCCGCAGGAAGTGATGCTGAACATGCTGAAGGAGACGCTTCCCGTCCTGCCCTTGGAAAAGCCGCGTTACCTCATGGGCGTCGGCACGCCAGACGATATCCTGAAATCGGTCGCCCGCGGCATCGACATGTTCGACTGCGTCATGCCGACCCGGTCCGGCCGCCATGGCCTGGCCTTCACCCGCCGCGGCAAGGTCAATATCCGCAACGCCCGCCATGCCGAGGACATGCGCCCGCTCGATGAACAGTCGAACTGCCCGGCCTCGCGCGATTATTCACGCGCCTATCTGCACCATCTCGTCCGCTCCAACGAGGCCCTCGGCGGCATGCTGCTCTCCTGGAACAATCTCGCCTATTACCAGGAACTGATGCAGGGCATCCGCAAGGCGATCGCCGAGGGCCGCTTCGCCGATTTCATGGCGGAGACGCAGGAGGAGTGGGCGAGGGGCGATCTGGAACCCGTGTAATCCCGAGTGGGTGCTGCCTAGATGCCCTTGCTTTCGGCATCCGGCATGATCTGCACACCGTTGATCCGGTAGCTGCCGTCTGGCTGCCGGGTGATCTGGTAGATCGCCGTCCAATCCTTGCCGTCGCGGCCGGAGATCAGCACCTCATGATAGATCAGCGCGCCATTGTCGATCGAGCGGCTGCGCCCGAAGGCGTAGTTGCCGGGATGGTAGACGGGTTCGTAGCTCTTTTTCACCATCGCGAAGAACAGGTTTTTGTCGGGGTACATCGCCTTGATGCCGGGGGCGGCGAAGGAATAGGCGGTCTCGGCATCGTCCTGAAGGAAGGCTTTGATCTGCTCCTCGATCATCGTCCGCGTCGTGTCGATCGGGTCTTCGGCGCGAGCCGAGAGAGGAGAAAGGGCGGACGCGGCACACAGAATGAGAACTGCGAAGAAAGCGCGCATGGTTGATCTCCGGCTCCATCGGGGAGTGAGCCCCGATGGAGTGGAAGTGTAGGCCAATTTCAGCGCAAGAAAAGCGGACTTTACGACCAACGCCGGAAGAGGGCGCTGGCATTGACGCCGCCAAAGCCGAAACCGTTGGTGATGGCATAGTCCATCGCCAGCGGCCGCGCCGTCTTGCCGACGATATCGATGCCGTGGGCGTCAGGATCAGCTTCATCCAGATTGCGGGTTGGCGGCGCGATCTGGTCGCGCAGCGCGAGAATGGTGAAGATTGCCTCAAGCCCGCCGGCAGCGCCGAGCAGATGGCCGGTCGCCGACTTCGTGGCACTGACGGCGATGCCGCCATTGCGGCCGAAGACCGTGCCGATCGCCGCGATCTCACCTTTGTCACCGACCGGTGTCGAGGTCGCATGCGCATTGAGATGCTTGACCTCGGAAGCCGGAATCTTCGCCTGCCGGAGTGCTGCTTCCATCGCGCGCCGCGCGCCGTCGCCGTCCTCGGGGCCTGACGTCATGTGATAGGCATCAGCCGCCGTGCCGTAACCGACGAGTTCTGCGAGCGGCTTGGCGCCGCGGGCAAGTGCATGCTCCAGCGTTTCGATGACGAGGATGCCGGCACCTTCGCCCATGACGAAACCGTCGCGCGCCGTGTCGAAGGGCCGCGAAGCAAGCTCCGGCGTCTCGTTAAAGCCGGTGGAAAGGGCGCGCGCAGCGGCAAAGCCGCCAAGGCTCACCTTGTCGATGCAGGCCTCGGCGCCGCCGCAGATCGCCACCTCAGCTTCACCGGAGCGGATCAGCCGCGCCGCATCGCCGATCGCCTGGACGCTGGCCGCACAGGCCGTCACCGGCGCTCCGAGAGGCCCTTTGAAGCCGTAGCGGATGCTGACCTGACCGGCGGCGAGGTTGACGAGGAAAGAGGGCACGGTAAAGGGCGACAGCCGCCGTACTCCACGGGTTTCGCCGATCCGCACCGCCTCGGCGATGGCCGGAAAGCCGCCGACACCGGAGGCGATGATCGTTGCCGTGCGCTCGCGTTCGCCCTGGTCGGCCGGCGTCCAGCCAGCCTGCCTCACCGCTTCCTCCGTCGCCGCCATGGCGAACTGGATGAAGCGGTCCATCTTCTTCTGGTCCTTGGGCGGCACATACCGGTCCGGGTCGAAGCCGGCCTGCGCATCCTCCGCGATACCAGGGACGACACCGCCGACCTTGGCCGAAAGCTCGCCGACGACATCGTCTGCCAGCACTCTCAGACCCGAAGCGCCGTCGACAAGACGTTTCCAGGCAGGCTCGACGCCCGTGCCGAGTGGCGAGACAAGTCCCATGCCGGTGACAACGATCCGATCCATTCCACTTTCCTTTCTATGCGTCGATGCCGAGATACCAGGCGCGCATGCGGGCGATCCGCTCGCGGGCTTCGTCGTCGGCGGCTGGACCTGCAAGCAGGCTGGTGTTTTCGGGTGTTACTTCTTCTCCGGTTTGCGCGTCGACCAGCATCGTCCGACGCTCTCTGCCGGAGGCGTCGCCGAGCAGGAAGGCGAGATCCTCTTCCGGAATGTGACGGCTTCCCCAGGAAAACAGCGCCATGAGGACAGGGAAGAAATCGCGGCCCTTTTCCGTCAGCACATATTCGTAGCGGGCAGGGCGCTGATGGTAGAGACGCCGTTCGAACAGCCCTTCATCCGTTAGATGCTTGAGCCGCCGGGTGAGAATGTTCGGCGCCACGCCGAGGCTCTTCTGGAATTCGTCGAAGCGCGACAGGCCATGAAAGGCATCGCGCAGGATCAGGATGCTCCACCAATCGCCGACGCTGTCGAGCGCGCGCGCCGCCGGGCATTTGAAGTCGCTGAAGCTCGTTCGTTGCATGATGATAGTCACTACATCAGTGACTATCATCATGCAAGTTACTATCTAGCGTCGTCTTCGAAAAGCTGGGCGAGCAGGATGTTCGCGAATGGAGTGCGGAAACGCCGCCCGCTGAACGCTCAGGCGAAGCCGAGCGGGAGGTTTTCCAGTTTTCGGTCGGCGCCATAGTCGCGCTCATGGGGCGAGCGTCGGCGGACGTGATGGCGGCTGGAAAGATCGATCCGGTTTTCGGCAAAGATCCCATCGGCATAGGTGCCGGTGTCATGGCAATCGGTGTCGATCTTCGGGGCAAGGATTTTCAGGATCATGGGCTTCCTCCGAGGCGCACCGTCAACATTCGGACAGGTCGGTTGGTTCCATTTATAAATCCCGAATTATTAATAAATTAACCATAAGCGACGCGGAGCGCGCATTTCGCTCGGCCGCCGTCACGGCGTCGAAGGTGTCTCGATGGAACTCCGAACCTTGCCCACCGTTGATGTCGATGAGCACAGGAGGTTTCCATGCAACTGACAGACACTCGGGTGACACAGGCCGGCGGCTTCCTCACCGTCGAATTCCTGGGCGAGGGAGGAGAATCGGTTTCCGTCAGGATCGACAATTCCAATGGCGAGCTCGATGAGAAAACGGCGGTGGATCACGCCAAGGTCATGATGGTTCAATTGACGGCCTTTACGGGACCCGGCACCGACGGCAGCGTCAACCGCTACGATGCCTTGAGCAACGGCAACTTCGATGAGGGCAGCCAGGGCTTGACCGGCCAGGCCAGCGCGCGCTCGAGCAAAGATCGGGAAACGCTGGAGGACGAACTCGAGGAGGGGCTTGAGGATACGTTTCCGGCGAGCGACCCGGTTTCGGCAACGGTTTCGTCCATCCCCGCCAGCGCTCCGCGGCGCTGATCTGCGGACGGCAGGTCGGCCCGTATGACAGTTTGATGTCGAAACTGAAAAACAGCTGAAAACCGCCAGCACCTGTTTGACATGGGAGCCTTCTAGAGAGGGCCTGAGAAGGAAGCGTACATGCCGCGCTTCCAAGGTCTCGGAGACGCTTGCGCCCCATGAAAATCATTCAGATCACCGACACCCATTTCAGCCCGAACAAGCCGCATTTCAACGGCAATTGGGCGCCGCTTCTGAGCTGGATCGAAGGGACAGGCGCCGATCTGATCGTCCATACCGGTGATCTCACCGTCGACGGAGCCGACAAGGACGAGGACATCACCTTCTCGATGGATCTGATGCGTCAGGTGTCGATCCCGATGCTGATCGTCCCCGGCAATCACGACGTCGGCCATTTCAGGGAATCCGATCAGCCCGTCAATGCCGAGCGGCTCGCGCGTTGGCGCAGCCTTGCCGGCGACGACCGTTGGCTCGAAGATGCGGCCGGCTGGCGTTTCATCGGGTTGAACTCGCTGCTTCTCGGTCACGAGGACGAGGAGGAGGAAAGCCAATTCGAATGGCTCGCCCAGGCGCTTTCCGAAAGGGCAGGGCGGCGCGTGGCGCTTTTCGCCCACAAGCCGCTGTTCGTCGATGCTTCCGACGAGGGCGATACCGGATATTGGAGCGTTCGTCCCACGCAGCGCCGGCGGCTCTATGATCTGATCGCGGCCCATGACGTGGCGCTTTTCGCGAGCGGCCATCTTCACTGGGCCTGGCAGGGGCGTTTCGGCAATACCGCGCTGACATGGGGTCCCTCGGCCGCCTTCATCATCGACAAGATGGAGCGGGAAATGCCGGGCGAACGCCTGATCGGCGCCGTCATCCATGAATTCGATGCATCGGTCGCAAGCACGATCGTCGCCGTTCCCGGCATGACCGCGCATGTGCTCGATGATGTCGTGCAGGAAGTCTATCCCCAGGCGGTCAAGCAGCGGGAGCCCGCCGAATGAGCGCGCTCTCGCTTCGCGGCATCACCAAAGCCTTCGGCGGCAACCACATTCTGAATGGCGTCAGCCTCGACGTCGAACCTGGCGAATTCATCGCCTTGGTCGGCCCCTCCGGCTGCGGCAAGAGCACCCTGCTGCGTGTCCTCGCCGGCCTCGACCATGCCGATAGTGGTGAGATCCTGATCGGCGGGAAAGATATGTCCGGGGTCGCGGCGGCCGACCGCAACATCGCCATGGTCTTTCAGTCCTACGCCCTCTATCCGCATCTGACGGCCTCTGAGAACATCGCCGTGCCGCTGGCGATGCGCCGGCTGTCGACGACGCAGCGGCTGCCATTCATCGGCTCGTTGATGCCGGGCCAACGCGCGATCCGCGCGGTGATCGCCCGCGACGTCAGGGAAATGGCGACATCGCTGAAAATCGAACACCTGCTGGACCGCAAGCCCGGCCAGATGTCCGGCGGCCAGCGCCAGCGCGTGGCGCTCGCCCGTGCCATGGTGCGCCGGCCGAGCATCTTCCTGATGGACGAGCCGCTGTCCAACCTCGACGCCAACCTGCGCGTCCATGCCCGCGGCGAGATCGTCGACCTGCATCGCCGCGCCGGCGTGCCGACGCTCTACGTCACCCACGACCAGGCGGAAGCACTGTCGATGGCCGACCGCGTCGCCGTAATGATGGGCGGCCGGTTGCTGCAGATTGCAAGCCCTGAGGTCATCTATGACGATCCTGCCCATGTCGAGGTCGCCCGTTTCATCGGCCAGCCGCGCATCAATCTGCTGCCGGCGGAAGCCGAGGACGGCGTGGTTGCCTTCGGCGACCTGCGCCTGACGCTGGAAAACCCGCCCACAGGCAAGATGCCGGTCACGCTCGCCATTCGCCCCGAGTTCGTCGCTGTCGAGTGGAACCGCCAGGACGGGCTTGCCGCCCGGATCGAGCGTGTCGAGTTCCTGGGATCGGAGGTCATCCTCTACTGCCGCCTCGATGCGATCGGCGAAACCGTGATCGCCAAGGTTCAGCCGCCCGAAGCCGCGGGCCTCGCCGCCGGCGATCCGGTCGGGCTGCGGCTTGCCGCAGGCCGGACGATGGCCTTCGCCAAGGACGGCAGCCGGTTGGCTGCTCGCGCCGAGGCCGGCAATGGGCTCGCCGCAGGCGACATCGCGCGGGAGAGGGCGCATGGCTAGCGTCGTCTCCATGGCCATGCCAGCCAATCCCGCCGTTGCGCATCGACGCAGCGAGGCCCGCATCGCCTGGATGTTGGTGCTGCCGGCGATCGTGCTGCTGTTCCTCTTCGTGCTTTTGCCGGTCGCGGCTGTCGTCTTCCTCGGCTTTACCGATTTCGAACTCGGCTACGGCAAGTTCCGTTTCGTCGGCTTCGAGAACTACGCCCACCTGATCACCGACCGCACATTCCGCAAGTCGCTGTGGAATACGACGGTCTATACGGCGATCGTCGCGCCCGTCTCGATCCTTCTCGGCCTCGGCATCGCCATGTTGATCGAGAGCGAGACCGCCGCGCGCAGCTTCTTCCGCACCGCTTATTTCTTGCCGGTCGCCTCGCTGATCGTCGCCATGGCGACCGTCTGGCAATACATGTTTCATCCCACAATCGGCCCGATCAATGCGCTTCTGGCATTGGCGGGATTGCCTGGCCCGAACTGGCTCGGCAGCTCCGGCACGGTGCTTTACAGCCTCTCGATCATCGGCGTCTGGCAGTCGGCGGGCTTCAGCATGGTGCTGTTCCTGGCCGGGCTGACCGCGATCCCGCGCGAGCTTTACGCAGCCGCCGAAGTGGACGGCGCCAGATCCGCCCTCGATCGCTTTCTGCTCGTCACCTGGCCGATGCTCGGACCGACCACGCTCTTCGTCATCACCATCAGCATCACCAACGCCGTGAAGGTCTTCGAGACGGTTAAGACACTGACGGAAGGCGGCCCGAACAAGGCGTCGGAGGTGCTGCTCTTCACGATCTACCAGGAAGGCTTCGTCTACCTGCGCGTCGGCTACGCCTCGGCGATGACCGTCGTCTTTCTGCTGATCCTCGTGGTGCTGATGTTCCTGCAGTACCGCATCCTCGATCGGCGGGTGCATTACACATGACGAGCGCTTTTTCCCTCGGCCGGATCATCCGCCTGACGCTGCTTTCCCTCGGCGCGATCATCTTCCTCTCGCCCTACGTCTTCATGATTTCGGCGGCGGGCAAGGCGCAGGGCGATATTTTCACTTCGTCGCTGTCGTTGATCCCGGCGCACTTCGCCTATGCGGAGAATTTTGCCAAGGCCCTGAGCCGGGTGCCGATGGCACGGCTCCTGTGGAACGGCGTCGTCGTCTGCGGGCTGATCTTCTTCTTCCAGGTGCTGGTGGCGATCCCTTGCGCCTATGCCATGGCGAAACTGCGTTTCGGCGCGGCGCGCGCCATGATGGTGCTGGTCATGCTCGGCCTGCTTGTGCCGATCCATGCCACCGCCTTGCCGCTATATGTCGCCTTCGACCGCGCCTCGCTGCTCAACGGCTACGCCGCCCTCGTTGCGCCCTTCACCATTTCGGTTTTCGCGATCTTCATGTTCCTGCAGTTCTTTCGCGCCATGCCGGATGACCTCATCCATGCCGCGCGTCTCGACGGCATGTCGGAGCTCGGCATCGTCGCCCGCGTCATCGTGCCGAATGCCTGGCCGGCCGTCACCGCCTTCGCCATCTTCTCGGTCGTCGCGCACTGGAACGATCTCTACTGGCCGCTGGTCGTCATCAGCAAGCAGGATTACGCCACGCCGCCGCTTGGGCTGATGTATTTCCGCGCCGCCGAAGCCGGCGACGATTACGGCGCGCTGATGGCCGCCACCCTCATGATTACCCTTCCCCTCGTCGCCGCCTTCCTGCTTGCGCAGAAGCGTTTCGTCGAGGGCATCACCATGACCGGTCTCAAAGGCTGACCGGCTTCAACCCAGGAGAACGAGCGATGAAACATATCACCCAGCTTCTCGCCGCAGCGGCCGTATCCTTGGCAATCGCGCTTCCCGCGCATGCCGAGACGACGCTGACGGTTCATTACCCGATGCCGGGCTTCTTCAAGGACGTAATGGACACGATCTCCAAGAAGTTCATGGCGGAACACCCCGACATCAAGATCCAGTTCGCCAGCCCGTCCGCGACCTATGAGGAAGGCATCCAGACGATCCTTCGCCAGGCCGGCACCAGCGAAATGCCCGACATCACCTTCATCGGCCTGAACCGCCTGCGCATGCTCGACGAGCGCGACGTCGCCGTCGATCTCGGCCCGCTCGTCCAGAAGGACGGCAACATGGCCGAACAGGGCTTCTCCGACACGATCCTCAAGCTCGCCCAGGTCAAGGGCAAGCAGGTCGGCCTCGCTTTCGCCACGTCCAACCCGATCATGTATTATAACGCCGATCTCGTGAAGGCAGCCGGCGGTAATCCCGACAATCCGCCGAAGACCTGGGACGAGGTCATCGCGCTCGGCGGCAAGATCAAGGCGCTCGGCAATGGCGTCGACGGCATCGATTTCCGCTGGCAGGGCGACGACTGGATGTTTTCCGCGCTGCTCTTCGGCGCCGGCGGCAAGATGCTGAGCGACGATGAAAGCAAGGTCGCCTTCAACGGTCCGGAAGGCCAGAAGGCCGTCGAAGTCCTGCATCGTCTCGCCACCGAAGGCGGGATGCCCGTCTTCACCAAACCTGCCGGTGAGCAGGCCTTCGCGGCCGGCAAGGTCGGCTTCGAATTCCAGACGACGGGCGCGCTGCGCAACACGATCAAGAACGTCGGCAACAAGTTCGATCTGCGCACCGCCAAGATCCCGCTGATCGATCCGGTGAACGGCCGCCTGCCGACGGGCGGCAACGCGGTCGTCATCCTGACGCACGACGCCGCCAAGCAGGACGCCGCCTGGAAGTTCGCCAAATTCGCCGCCGGCCCTTATGGCGCCTCGGTCGTCGTGCCGGGCACCGGTTATGTCTCGAACAACGAGCTTGCCGCCAAGTCGCCCGAATATCTCGGCGATTTCTACAAGCAGAACCCGCTGTTCCAGGCAGGCCTCAGCCAGATGCCGGTGATGATCCCCTGGTATGCTTTCCCGGGCTCCAACGGCGTCAAGGTCACGCAGACGATCGTCGATAACCTCTCGCGCATCGTCGACCAGTCGGCCGATCCGAAGGAAGCGCTTGACGACGCGGCCGCCGATGTCGAGGGCATGCTGCCGCGCAGCTGATCGGCTTCCCCGCAGGCAATAGGATAGGGGCCGCCACGCCAAGCGCGTGGCGGCCTCTTCTTTTCCTGGCATTTCAGATGGCGCGCACCGTGCCGCCGCGGCGAAGCGTATAGGCGACATCGAGATGGCGGGCAGGGGCGGCATTCTCCGCCATGTCGAGAAGCAGCGAGGCGGCCGTCGCGCCCATGCTAGCATCCGGCATTTCGATCGTCGTCAGCGGCGGATCGATCAGCCGGCCGATGGCGATGCCGTCGAAGCCCGCGACCGAAACATCCCCCGGCACCGACAGCCCCTCGCGCTTCAGCGCGCCGATGACGCCGAGCGCAAGGAGATCGTTGGAGGCGATGATCGCCGTCGGCGAAAGCGAATTCATCGCCGCGTGGAGATCGAGCTGGTCATAGCCGCCGACGAAGGAGATCTGGATCACATCGAGCGGTGTCAGGCCGTTTTCTGCCATGGCGTCGAGATAGCCCTGGTAGCGAAGACGGGCGCGGTCGGAGGCGGCGAAATTGCCGGAGAGAAAGAGAATGTGACGATGGCCCATGCCGATCAGGAAGCTTGTGATCTCGCGGCCGGCGCCGCGGTTGTCGGCGGTAACAGCCGCCGGAAACTGCGCCGTCGGCAGGTTGTTGAGAAGCACCGTCGGCGGCAGCCTGGCAAGCAGCGCCTCGCTGGTCGATGGATCGCAGACGGTCAGGATCAGCCCGGTCGGCCGGTCGTTCAGGAGTGCGGCGACGGCATCGGCCTCGCGTGCCGGATCGTAATTAGACTGGGCGATCAGAACACCGTGGCCGGCCACCAGCATGCGGTTCTGAATGCTGGACAGCGACGAGGCGAAGACCGGATTGGTGATGCTCGGGATCAGCACGCCGACCACCGGCCGGCGACCGGGCCGCCCGGCGGAGTGATAGCCGAGTTCGGCTGCGGCGCGGCGCACCTTGCGCACCATCAGCTCGCTGGCGGGCCCGTTGCGGTTGAGAACGCGGCTTGCGGTCGCCAGCGAGCAGCCTGCCCGGAATGCGACCTGCTCCAAAGTCGCCATCGAAAACGCCTCCTGGTGACAGTATCGAGGCGCAATCCTTTAGGTGGGTTCGATGACAGTGATCTGACACTCGCTCACCGTTCAGGAGCGCCGTTTGACCACACGCACTTTCATTTTCGACACGATCAAGCCGGCGAAGGCGCCAGGCGAGCCCAAGCGTCGGGGCTGCAATGTTTTGACCTGAATCAAGGACGTTTACGACGAGCGGGCAGATGATCGCGCTATCGCCACGGCTGCATATGGGAGGATCGCTCGATGGCTGCGTTCACCGGAAACGGCTCCGAAATTCCGCCACCCAGTTCGGGGACAGGCGGATGCAGACCAAGCGAAAGGAGAAACGACATGAGAACGACAAAAATTGCAGCCGCGGTCTTGCTGGCCGCGGCGATCGCCGGCGGCAGCGTGGGACTTGCCATCGCACAGACGAGCGGGGCAGATCCGCATCATCCCGCGAATGGATCTGAGGGTGCCTCGCCCGCGGGAACGGAGGCGACGACCGGACAGGACCAAGAGGCCATGCCCGGTTCCGGCTCGATGCCCGGCGGAATGATGGGACGAGGCATGATGATGCAGCCGGGCATGATGGGCGGCATGCCGCCGATGGGCATGCGCGGACAGGTGATGAAGATCATGTTTGCGATCGCCGACGCGGATGGGGATGAGGCACTGTCCTTCGAGGAGGTGACAGCTATCCACAAGCGCATTTTCGATAGTGTCGACGCCAACGGGGACGGCAAGGTTACGCGCGAGGAGATGCAGGCGTTTTGGCGGCCGTAATCGGGGTTCGCAGTTTACCGGCAGTCGCGGTACCTCCTGGAATATGATAGGTTGAAAGAGCATTGACCGCGGGAGGGGGAGATGCGCCGGATCCTTCTGTCTCTGATCCTTTGTGTCCAGTCCGCATCGATGTCGGCCGCATCAGGCGTCTTTTACACGACTGCGTTCGACGGCAGCCGGTCGGTGAGCCTCAGTCTGGCCGAGGGCTGGCCGGCCGACGATCCCGCCTTCGATTTCGACGTCGTCATCACGCTATCGGAAATCGACCGCGGCGGGGTCGTGTTCTATCAGGACGGAGGAAGGCACGAGGCAAGCGTGCGCTGCGTTTCGCCCGCCACCGTGCGTCTGAATTCCGCCGAATATGCCGTCGACGTTTCGGCCCGGCCGGGAACCGATTGGAAGCGCGATCTCTGGGCGAGGCTATGCACCGCTCCGGCTTTCTGACCGGTGGTATGGCGCGGCCCGATCGCTCGCGGCGTCAACCTTTGCGCGGACGGATCTCCATGAACAAGTAGGGTGCTCCGGCGCCGGAGGGGATGGCGTAGACGTCACAGGACGCTTGCGGGTCGTCGCCCATCCCCAATGAGCCAGGCGGCATGCCCGGCACGGCCAGCCCCCTGACCGGTGGTCGCTCCCGCAGCAGGCGCTGGACGGATTCGAGCGGCACATGCCCCTCGATGTAATATTCTTCGACCACGGCGGTGTGACATCCCTCCAGGTCGGCGGGCACACCCAGCCGCGCCTTGACGGCGGCAAGGTCGTCGGTATCGCGGGTGTCGACGGAAAATCCGGCCGCCGCCATCGCCTTCGACCACTCATGACAGCAGCCGCAGTTGGGGTCCTTGTAGACGGTCATCTTCGCCGGCGCGGCGGCGAGGGCCCAGCCGCCGGGGAAAGCCAGGGCGGAAGTCGCCACTGCAATGAAGCTTCTTCTATGCATCATCTCCACTCCTCGTTCGCTGCCGCCCGGACACGGAGCCGGGCGGCAGGAGTTCAGCTACTTGACGTCAGTGACCGTCAGCTTGCCATTCACCCGTTCGGCGACGAACTCGATGCTCGAACCTTCCTTCAGCTTGTCGATGAGAGCCGGATCTTCGACCCGGAAGACCATCGTCATGGCGGGCATGTCGAGGTTTTTCAGGTCCTCGTGCTTGATGGTGACCTTCTTCGCCTTGGCGTCGACCTTGTTGACGACGCCTTTGGTGAACTCCTCGGCGAGCGCCCCGAAGGCCGCGCTGACGGAGAGCAGGGCGGCTAGACTGATTTTGATCATCGCAGTTTTCATATTCGTGGCTCCTTGTTGGGATTATTTCCCGGCGACGCTGACGTCGCCGTGCATGCCGGCTTCGTAGTGGCCGGGGATCAGGCAGGCGAACTTGAACTCGCCGTCGGTCGTGAACTTCCAGACGATCTCGCCGGATTGACCGGCCGGAAGGCGGATGGAATTGGCGTCGGCATGTTCCATTTCCGGAAACTTCTCCATGACCTTCTTGTGCTCCAGGATCTTGTCTTCCTGATCGAGCACGAATTCATGGTCGACGGTTCCGGCGTTCTTGATCGCGATCTTGACCGTCTGTCCCTTGCGGACGTTGAAGACCGCAGGAATGAACAACATCTTCCCGTCGTCGGTTTCCTTCATCGTGACGCGGATGGTCTGCGTCGCCTTGGCCTTGTCGCCGGGCTCTCCGACAGCCATTTTTTCGCCGTGACCGCCGGCATGGTTGCCGGAGGCGAGGGCAGGAGTTGCAAGCGCGGCAAGCGCCAATGCCAATATGAGGTTTTTCATGCGTAGATCCTTCTTTTGACGTGGGAGGTTGGGCCTCAGCCGTTCGTCGGCTTCGGTGTAATCTGCGTCTTCGCGTCCTTGGCCTTGGTTGCGTCCGGCAACTCGCCGGTCCACTCCCAGGCCTGCGTTCCCGGCGGGTTTTCGTACCAGCCGGGATCGGAGTAATCGTCCGAGGAGATCCCCTCGCGGACTTTCACGACCGAGAACATGCCGCCCATCTCGATCGGTCCGTGCGCCCCCCAGCCGGTCATCATCGGAAGCGTGTTCTCGGGAATGGGCATTTCCATTTCGCCCATGTCGGCCATGCCCTTGGTGCCCATCGGCATGTAATCCGGCTGAAGCTTCCTGATCTTCTCTGCAACCTTGGACTTGTCGGCCCCGATGAAGGTCGGAATGTCATGACCCATGGCGTTCATCGTGTGGTGCGACTTGTGGCAATGGATCGCCCAGTCGCCGAGGTATTTCGCATCGAATTCGTAGGCGCGCATGGCGCCGACGGGAATGTCGATGCTCACCTCGGGCCACCGTGCTTCCGGCCGCACCCAGCCGCCATCCGTGCATGTCACCTCGAAGTCATAGCCATGCATGTGGATCGGATGGTTCGTCATCGTCAGGTTGCCGACACGCACGCGCACTCGGTCATTCCTGGAAACGACGAGCGGGCTGATGCCGGGAAAGACGCGGCTGTTCCAGCACCACATGTTGAAGTCGGTCATTTCCATGACCCGCGGCACGTAGGAGCCCGGATCGATGTCGTAGGCATTGAGCAGGAAGACGAAATCGCGGTCGACGCGCATGAGCGCCGGGTTCTTGGGATGGACGACGAAAAAGCCCATCATGCCCATCGCCATCTGCACCATCTCGTCGGAATGCGGGTGGTACATGAAGGTGCCCGATTTCACGAGGTCGAACTCGTAGACATAGGTCTTGCCGACCGGAATGTGCGGCTGCGTCAGCCCGCCGACGCCGTCCATGCCCGATGGCAGGATCATGCCGTGCCAGTGGACCGTCGTATGTTCCGGCAGCTTGTTGGTGACGAAGATGCGGACCCGGTCGCCTTCGACCGCCTCGATTGTCGGACCCGGGGACTGGCCGTTATAGCCCCAGAGATAGGCGGTCATGCCTTCGGCCATCTCGCGTTCGACCGGCTCGGCGATGAGGTGGAACTCCTTGACGCCGTTGTTCATCCGATGCGGAAGCGTCCAGCCGTTGAGGGTGACGACCGGCTGGTAGTCCGGGCCGGTGGCCGGGTGGAGCGGCGGCTGCATGTCCGCCGATTCCATCGTCGGGGCGTCGGGCAGGCCCATCGCCGAGGTCTTCGTCCAGGCGCCGGCCGCCAGCAGGGCCGCACTTGCGCCGAAGAGTTGTCGTCTGTTGAACATGGTGAGTTCCTTTCTCAATGACCGCCGCTGCCGCCGCCGGAGGCAGCGGCGACGTCCGTCTCTTCAGACGCGCTGGTCGCGCCGCCGCCGTAGATCGCCGGCGCGAGATTGGCCTCGGCGAGCCAGAAGTCGCGCTTGGCGTTGACGGAGAGCAGAATGGAATTGATCTTGTCGCGGGTGTCGGCCAGCAGCTCGAAGGTGTTGGAGATCATGCCGTTGTAGGTCAGCAGGGATTCCTCCTCGACCTTGGTGCGCAGCGGCACGACATTGTTGCGGTAGTGCCGCGCGATGTCGTAGTTCGAGCGATAGGCCTCATATGCGGAGCGTGCTTCCGAGCGGACGTTCACGGCCTTCTCCGCCAGCAGGTTCGCCGCGCGCATATATGCCACTTCGGCCTTGCGCATCCGGGCCTTGCCGGTGTCGAAGATCGGGATCGCGAATTCCAGCTCGATCTGGCCGGTCGTTCTGGTGGTCTTTTCGTCGTCCTCGATTTCCCGTTCCGTCTCGAAGCCCGTCAGGATTTCGAGATCTGTGACATAGCGCGTCGCTTCGGTGAGCCCGTAGGACTTGGCTGTCGCCTCCAGTTCGAGCTTCGCCACCTGAAGGTCGATGCGGCTCCTCAGAGCCTCGGCCTCGATGGTATCGCGTTTGACGACGGACTTGGGCAGCGGCGGCAGGCTGTTCGGGATCTGGTAGTCCAGATCCGATCCCCAGAGCCCCATCAGCCGCGTCAGCTCTTCCTTGGCGAGGCGTGCCGAAAGGCGGGCCTTTGCCGTCTCGCCGGCGAGTTCGGCGACGAAGACATGTTCGCGCGCCTGGCCGCCTTTGGTCATCGCACCGGTCTCGCCAAGTTTTTCCGCCAGTTCGGAAGCCGCGTCCGCCGTCGCCTGGGCGCGCTGGAGCTGCCCGACATTTTCCCAGGCCGCCACCGCCCCGATCCAGGCACGCCGCATATCGGCGGCAACCTCCAGCGTTTTCACAGCGGCGGTCAGTTGCGCCTGCCGGAAACGGGTGTCGGCGATCGCCACATCCCGGTTCCGCGTCACAAGCGCCAGGATGTTCGTCGCGATCATTCCTTCGATGGTCTTGAACGCCTCCAGTTCCGGCGTGCCCATGCCGGTCGTACCGATGGAAACGGTCGGGTTGATGAGCGTCGTCGACTGCCAGGCATCGGCCGCGCTGTCCCCGAGATCGGCATAGGCGGCCTGGAGGCCCTTATTGTTGAGCAGGGCGATCTGGACGGCCGTCTCGACGTCGAGGACTTTTCTTCGCGCGAGCAGGCTTTTGACCTCGGCGGCGACCGACTGGGCCTGGTGCTGGTTCTGGATCCAGACCGTCTGCTTCGCCGTCGCGATGGCCGTCTTGTCGGCAACGGAAGCGAAGCCTGCTTGCTCGCCGGAATATTCGGCGCCCGTGACGCAGCCGCTCAGCGCCAGCGGGAACGCCAGCATGGCCGTCAGTTTTCTAAGGCCGATCATGAGGCGTCTCCTTTCGCGGGAGACTGCAGATCGTTCTGTCTGCGCCATGGTTTGGGATCGACGGGCTGCCTGGCGACATAGCCCGAAACCGGCGACCGATATGCGGTCGGGCGCGGCGACGGCTGTTCGACCGCGGCGGAAGATGCTACCACGTCGGGAGGAAGCGTGGATGCGCAGCCGCCGATTGCAAGCGGCAGCCCCACCACGAAAAGCGAGGGTTTCATTATGAAATTTCCGAATGAGAGATAAGCTGCGGGCGCTCGCCCGAAGTCAGGCGGCGACCGAATGGACCCGATCGAGCGGGCGCGTCTCTATTCAGATATTCGGGGGGCGGTGGAGCGGCGGCAGTTCGCCGAAGGTCGTGCGGTCGTCCACGAACTGACGGATCGAGGTGACGACAGGTCCGCCGACGTCGGGGCTTTCACAAATGATGCCGAGCCCGCCGCAGAAATCCTTGCAGCATTCCTGCTTGACGAGCTTCGATGTGCCGCCATCGTCATCGGGCACGTCGATGCGCGAGTGGTCGTGATGGCCCGCTTCCGCCATGTCGTGGCCTTCATGGGACAGCATCACCTCTTCGGCGACTTGCAGTTCGGGGAACGGGGAACCATGCATCGCCGCGCTGGCGTTCGACAGCGAGTACCCCGCCAGTGATACGATGATCACCAGCCGCATCATCACGAGCAACGTGCTCATTGTGATTCGGTACATCTTGCCCATTCCCGAAGAGCTACAGGTAAAGCAGCTCGTTTTCAATCGCGGAAACTAGCTACCGCCGACGTTCGAGTCCTTTATATGACGTATCCCGCAAGACGTGTGACGCTGGCCACTTAGACGTTTTCTGCCGGCCGCTTCCGGCGCGGCAACAGCATCCGGTCGACCGTCTCGTCACGGGCGACCAGCGTGTGCCATGCCGCCGCGGCAAGATGCAGCGCCACCATCGCCAGGATGATCTTCGACCCGACGACATGATAGGGCGCGATCCCGAACCAGAAATAGCTGGCGATGAATCCCATGCAGGCCTGTCCGATGATCGCGGCGTAGAAGGCGTGATGAAGCGCCGTGGCGATCCGCCCGGTCCATGTGCCGGGCGCGGCAGGCTCGGGTGGCTGAAATATGCGAAGAACGAGCCGGATGCCCATCAGCAGGCCGATGCCGATCCCAGCGTAGTTGTGGATCTGATGCTGGACGATGTCCCACGCGGATGGGGTCGTCCCCATATGGACGGCATGATGAATTCTCTCGATGCTGCCGCCAGTCAGATACTGCACCGGCACCATGAGGGCGACCAGCCAGTGAAGCCCTATTTGAGCGAGCGAATAGCCACCCTTCATCGATCCTCTCCCTGCCAGAGGCGCAGACTAATCGGCGGCGGTTAACGCTTCCTCATAGGCAATAGCCGGGAACCTCGGGGGAGCGCCCGGCACGCACGTCCGCAGCGAGCAGGCGCTGTCGGCAATGCCGGCGGAGCACGCCTTTCACCTCATGCTCCAGACCTGCACGACCTGCCACGCCAGGTTCAGGGCGCAATAGGTATTGCCGCTACACGTTCAAACAGCCATGTTCGACGCCGCCGACATCACTTCCCGAGGGGCGGGAACGCCGAACATATGACGCCCAGCCTCCTCGACCTCCGTGAAGCACCAGCGCACCACGCCATCGCGATCGAGCAGGAATTCCCCGACGAGCTGGCCTTCGCCGGAAGCGATCATTCGCGTGTCGTCTTCGGTGAACTCATAGCCATCCGCCTTGTCGAGATATTCCGTCGCTGCCATCACGTTCATCGGAGCAGGGAGCTCGTTCGGCATGTCCACGCGCATCGAGGTCACCGTGCCCATGCTGATTTTGTGTGGCCAGTCGTCCTCGGATTCGGTGAACTGAAGGCTCGGCAAGCCGAAAGCCCGGTGCGATACCCGCTCCGGGTCCGAGGCCGCCAGCAGGTTGGGAAGCGGGTGATAGCGGAAGTAGAGGCGGGCGCGTTCGATCGGCGTGTTGACGACGGTCAGGCTGTCGATGCCTTTCTCCTGCAGAGCATCGGTGAGTTCGGCCATGGCGGCGATCTGCCGCCGGCAGAAGGGGCAATGCAGTCCGCGAAACAAGCCGACGAGCACCGGCTTCTGGCCGCGAAAATCGTCGATGGCTATCTTGCCCTGGCGGGTGATCGCATCCAGCACCACGTTCGGCGCGCGATCGCCGGGCTGTAATGGTCTTTCAGCGTGGTTCTCCTGCATGTTTCGTTCCTCCCTTTATCCTTTTGAATCGACTGGACTAACCGACCCTCATGATAATGACGGCGATCAGTCTAGAAATGGCAGGACGACGAGCGTGGACGGATCGAGGTTGTGGCGGATGCACACGTCCTGCGCCAGCGTGAAATATCGTTCCGCCTCCTCCATATCGTCGTATTCGAGGCTTAATGTCGCCAAGCCATCATAGCACGGAAAGAGCAGTTGCGGCTCGTCAATTTCTTTTGCAACCTCAAGGGCTTCTTCGTAATACTTACGAGCTAGCTTCGGCTGCCCGTGGCATTGGTGAATCTGACCGAGCACGATCAAGGGCACGGAAAGATGGTCGCGCTGATCGAGTGCCCTGTCGATTTCGACGGCCTTCTCAGCTGCCGGTACGCCCTCGGCGCCGCAGCGATCGGTGAAGGTGCAGCAGGAAACCGCGAGATTGGCGAGAAGGCGCGCCTGGAAGCCGAGATCGCCGATGCGGGTGGCGACCTCCAGCCCGCGCCGGCAGACCTTGATGGCATTGGCGGGATCGACGATCGTGTAGAGAACGCCGAGATTGGAATAGGCGCGGCAGGCGGCGCTCTGAAGATCGGCCCTTTCGGCGACAGAGAGGCTGCGCTCCACTTCCTGCACGGCATCGCGGCGGCGCCCGAGCCGCGCAAGCGCCGCCCCTTTGGTGTTCAGCGCCTCGGCCATCGCCCGCGCTGCCTCCCGTCCGGCTTCGGTCGTTCCGTCGATCGGCAGCGTCTGCAGGCATTGGAGCGCCTGTGTCGCCCATTCGGCGGCGGCGGCCTGATCCCCCATGCGGAAAGCCAGATGGCCGCGCTCCTGCAGGAGATGCGCATGTTCGACCGGCGCATCGATCGACGCGATCATCGCTTCGGCTTCGGCGCAATGGATCTCGGCTTGATCGCGGCGGCCGGCGTCGAGATGCAGACGGCCGATCTTCCGCAATATCCTCGCTGCGGCGATGGGCTCATCCTTACCGCGGTGGATCGCAAGCGCTTGCTGATAATGGTTCAACGCGGCCTCGCGCAGGCCCGCAGGACCGCAGAGATCGGCGAGACGCTCGAGGAGCGCCAGTTGCTCGGGGGTCACTTTCTCCTCGTTTGCGAAGGCCGCAAGCGCCTGCCGGTAGAGGCGCATCGCGTCGTCATTGGCGTAGGTCTTGCGCGCCAGATCGCCCGCCGCCATCAGATAGCTGGCCCCCTTGGCCTTTTCGGTGGTCAGGCTGAAATGATGGCCGAGCTGTGACAGATGCTCGGGCCGGTCGGGCGCCGCGCCATATTGATGCTCCAGAACCTCGCCGATCCGCCGATGGAGCTCCATACGCCGTTGCAGCAGGAGATTATGGTAGATGACGTCGTGCATCAGCGTCTGGCTGAAGCGATAGCCCGGCGATATCACGGCATCTGGCCCGCGCAGTTCCTCGACGATGTTGGCATCGCAGAGATAATCCAGGGCGGCGTCGATGCCGGCCGGATCGGTGGCGACAGCGCGGAGGAGGGCGGTATCGAACTTCGGGCCGACGACCGCCGCCTCCTGCGCCAGCCGTCTTATCTCCTGCGGCAGACGATCGACACGGGCAAGCAGCAAGGCCTGCAGATTGACCGGAATATCGGCATCCGTGTCTTCTGCCGCCACATGCCAGCGCTGACCGTCCTTGTGCAGCGCGCCGATGTCGATCAGTCCCCGCAGGAATTCCTCGATGAAAAGCGGATTGCCGCCGGCGCGCTCCAGGATTCGTTTGCGCATCGCCACTGGCAGCTTGCCGTGACTCTCGCCGAAGAAGGCGGCCAGCAGCTTCTGCCCATCGGTCGCGGCGAGCGGGCCGAGACGCTGCATGGTGACGCTGACGCGACCGGAATTCAGCGGATCGGTCTGCGATGTCGGCCGGTAAATCGCGAGCAGCATGAGGCGGCTGCGTTCCAGCCGGTCCATCATGAAGCGAAGCACCTCGAGCGAGGCGGCGTCCACCCAATGCAGATCCTCGATGATGAGCAGCAGCGGACCTTGCCCCAGCCGTCGCTCGAAGACTGTGCGGATTGCATAGAAGATCTGCCGCCGCAACTGTTCCGGTTCGATATGCCGCAATACGCCGTCGGGATCGCCGAGCCCGAGCACGTACAGGAAGAGCGGTAAAAGCCCCTCGACGTCCTCCTGCGTAAGATCCAATGCACGAAAGCCCGTCGTCAGCAATTGCCGCGTTCTGTCGGGATCATCCCGCTCGCCGATGCCGTAGGCGCTGCGCACGACGGCGGCGAGCGTGCCATAGGATTGTTCGCCAAGGGGAGAGCAGGTGGCTTTGCGAATGGCCAGCCCCGGGAAACGGCCGGCATTGCCGGCGATTGTCACGAATTCATTCGCCAGCCGCGATTTGCCGATGCCCGCTTCGCCGATCAGCCGGACAAGCTGTGCCGCGCCGCCGCAGGCAAGATCGAGGCATGTCAGCAACCGCGACAACTCCGTGTCCCGCCCGATCATCGGCGCCTCGAGGCCGAAGCTTTCGAGCCCACGCGCCGTATGGGGCGCCTCCAGCAGCCCTGTCAGCCGATGGACGAGGACGTTTCCGCTTTTGCCGCGCAATGCCTGCGCGCCGAGGCTCTCGAAGGCAAAGGCATGGCGGGTGAGGCGATAGGTCAGCGGTCCGACGAGGATATCGTTTTCGCCGGCCATGGATTGCAGGCGCTGCGCGGTGTTCACCGTGTCGCCGGTGACGGAGTAGGATTTTGCGCTGACCGCACCGAAGCCGCCCGTGACGACAGGGCCGCTGTTGATGCCGATATGCAGACGAAGCGGCACGCCGGCGCGCGAATGCCAGCGCTTCCCGACCTTGTTAGCCCGATCAATCATATCGAGGGCGGCGCTCAGCGCTCGCACAGGATCGTCCTCATGTGCGACCGGGGCGCCGAACAGCGCCAGGAGCGCGTCGCCCACGAACTTGTCGACGAAGCCGCCATAGGCCTCGACCGCCTGGGTCATCTCTTCGAACAATTCGTTCTGCAGCACCCGCATGACTTCCGGATCGATCTGCTCGCTGAGCGTCGTGAAGCCGCAGAGATCGGCAAAGAGCACGGTCACCGGCCGCCGGTCGGCATCGCCGTCTGATTGAGACGGAACCGTCTCGATGGGAGCCTTCGCCGCAGGTTGAGCTTTGTTCGAGAGCGACGCACCGCATTTGGGGCAAAAGGCAAAGTCGGGCTGAGAGGGATAGCCGCAGGCGGCACAGGAGAGTGGCTGCTTTGCGCCGCATCGCGGACAGAAAGCAAAATCGCTCTGAATATCGAAACCGCAGCCGGCGCATTCCATCGGAGCGTCTCACCGAAAGCTCGATGCGTCACGATCGTTCAGCCGCAACCCACGAGCCAACGACAGCCAGAATGAACCTGCCGCCCCAACTCCGCAAGCGCTAACAAGCGGCTGCACGGCGGCGGTCGCGGCCTTAGGCAATTCCGCGGAACTGCGCGCCGCTTGATGGATCATTCACGCGCACTGGAACAAGCATCGGGACGCATCATTGTCGCGGTTCTCAGATGTTTTGATGGAGAAGAAACCGCTTCCTTGCGCTCCATCAACGACGGGGTCGTGATTGGGTTGTATTGTGGCGACCCGTTGGCTGCAGGGAGAGATGCCGATGACCTATATGCTGAAAAACCTGACCCCAGCAGAATGCTCGGCCATTCTTGAGCAGTCCCGCTTTGGCCATCTGGCGTGTTGCAAGGATGATCGGCCCTACGTCGTGCCCATCTATTTCGCCTATGCAAAGGGCGCGATCTACAGTTTTTCAATGCCGGGCCAGAAAGTCGACTGGATGCGCGCGAACGAAAATGTGTGTCTACAGATCGATCAGCGCGGCACTGGTAGAGGCTGGACCAGTGTCGTCATCGATGGACGCTTTCAGGAGTTTCCCGATAGCGATCTCTGGCGCGAGGAAAGACTGCATGCGTGGTCTTTGTTGCAAAAGCATTTCGACTGGTGGGAAATCGGCGTGCTGAAACCGGCGGAGCAAACGAACACGGCCTCCGATCCCATCTTTTACGGCATATTCGTCCGGGAGTTGACCGGTCGGACGGCGCTTTCGATTGATTGAGACAATGGCAGGGGCGCCCCGGGACGATGATCCCGGGGCGCCTTGTTCAATGGGCGAGGAAGAGGGGAACCCGGCTTTCCTCCAGCATCGATCGCGTTACACCACCGAAGAGACGCTGTTGCAGCCGAGGATGGTTATAGGCGCCCATGACGATCATGTCGGCAGCAATGTCGAGGGCGCGCTGGCGCAGCACCTCGTCGACGCTGCGCCCGCCGCTCGCCACGCGATCGACATCGACCTTCACGCCATGGCGCGCCAGGAAGGTCGCCACGTCGGCGCCTGGTTCTTCTCCGTTCGCTGATGAAGATGCCAGCGGATCGACAAGAGTGACATGCACCGATTGAGCATCTTTCAAGAACTCGATCGACTGTCGTGCCGCCCGCGAAGCCTGGTTGCTGGAATCCCAGGCCAGCAATATTGTCTTCGGAGCGTAGGCGATGCTCGTTTTTCTTGGGCTGATCAGCATCGGTGTCGCCGACTGGAACAGGGCGCCGTCGATGACTCTGCGCCGGAGGTCTTCATCACTTGCGGCCTGCGGACCGATCAGGACAAGATCGGCATAGAGTGCCCGCTCGGCAATATCTTCATCCGCCCAGGCAAAGTCGGTATAGATCTCCACCACTTCGGAGGAGGTCTCGCTCTGTGCGAGGATCGACTTGATATCGGCTGCCTTTTCCGCGAGGCGTTCGATGTCGCGCTGGCGCTCTTCGATCCAGACCGTCGAGACGAGTCCGTAGGAACCGGTGGCCGTTGCGCCCATCGAAATCACCATGGCGGTCAGATGGGCGCCAAGGGTTTCGCAAAAATCTATCGCGACTTTCAAATCCTCGTGGAATTGATTGACGCCGAGAACACTCAAAACAGTTTTGATGGCCATGATCGGATCGCCTTTCCTGTTGGAGATGGCGAAACTTAATCATCCATGCTCACGTCATGCATTGATCTGTCGCAAAGCGGCGAAGTTCGCGAAGACTAGGATGCTCAGATAGGTGAGGGCGGACGGCGTCAGATCCGATTTATATTTTCGCGATACTGCCGGATTCGCCACAGGCTCCCACTTACGTCGTGAAGAGCCGACGAAAAGTGAGTGACAGGAGAGCGAAGATGTTGATTACAGATCGTGACTGCCAGGAAGGAGGAGCACGTTTTGCCGTGCCGACATTCGGCGAAATCGAGGGAAAGCTATTGGTGTGCGAAGTCGTCGCGACTAGCTGCCTGCGACAGCTTCTCACTCACTCCGGTGCCGCCGCCGTGCCGGTGATCAAACGTCGGGTCAGGCGATTGCTGGAGGCCCGTTGCGAGGGCGAAAAACTCTGCCGTGACGATACGGAGGCGGCGGTGGAGTATGCATTCCAACTGGTGGAAGCCGCCGCGGAAGCGGCCGGAAAGAAGCCGAGAGTTTCGCGAACCGCTGACGGCTGCGATACAATCCGCCGGCTCAGGGCAGTGCGAGCTCCGCAACGCCGCTAGTTTCGGAAAGTTTGCGATGTAAGTCACGGCCTTTCAGGAACGAATGGCTCAACAGAGACCAGCTTGAGCCTGCTGCCGCATTCCGACCGGTTGGCGCGCGGGAAACCACCTCAGGCTGCAGCTCCAAGAAAAAGCAATCGCGCTTGGAACAAGTCGACGCCTTTCGCGTTTTCGCTCTTCGGTGTCAAGAAGAGGAGGATTTCATGCCTACGTTCGCAGCGACGCAGGTCACGCCACCTGACGAACACGTCGTTACAGCCCGCGAGGCTCTCGAGCCACTTTACGAAAAGCTGGAAATGCAGACGGAGTCGACGCTTCTTGCCGCTGCCGTGGAAGCAGGGTGGCCTCCCGAAGAGGCAACCAGGGCCTTGGCGACGCTCAGATTGCATGATGCGCTGGCAACACTCGGACGGACAGTCTGAGCTTGGTTGGGCAGGTCTCGGTCATTCATTGCCGCAGCGTCTCCTTGGCGCAAGCGCCATTCAGGCGCGGGGAGAATGTACCCCGGCTACAACACTTAATCGCATAAGATAGATTATGGAACATTGGCGTATGCCCTGATGCATAAGGGCCTGCGGTTTCCGCCCTTTGCACTAATCTGCCGGACGTGCCCAGTTCGTTCAGTCCGCCATATAATCGCACCGGATGACGACGTTGGATATCTGATATCCTGTCATCGTTGTCTCGCCTCGGAGAAATACCCTGCCAGGCCGGCAAGCACGACACCGAACGGGACACTTCGAATGACCCTGGCGGCAACGAAAGCAGCGCCTGTGGCCAAGGCAAGCTTTGCCCAAGGATAATCTCCGAGCTGGACGTGGGCGTTTGCATCGATCGATGCCGCTTTGGCTTTCAGCGCCGTTTCCGCATCTTCGCGCAGCATGCCGATGCGGGCGCGCAGCAGCCTTAGCTCCCGCCGCAGAGCGGCCAGGCTCTGGTCGGCATCGTCGCGCGCGGCATCGGCAAAAGGCAGTTCACCTTCCTCGATCAGTTCATCGGGATCCGGCGGAAGGAACCCGTCGCGGTTGATGGATGATTGCATGGACGTATCCTCGAATATGCGAGCAGGACGAATTGAGGCCCCGCGTGACCGCGGGGCCTCGTTGACATCAGTGATCGCGTCGGAAACCCTGGCTTTGTTGCGAGCCGCCTTGCGACTGGGTCTGCGATTGCCGATTATCAGCGTCGGATGGCGCCGAACCGGTGAAGGTGTAGGCGCGTACTTTGGCGCTTCCATGCGTGGTGTCGCGCCTCGCGACCGGGCGCGCGTCGTCGGAAGCCGAAACGGATTCCCGGCCTTCGAATGCGCTCTCCGACACGGCGAGGTCATCGGAAGCTTTGCCCCCGTGGGCTGATCCGGCAAAGCCCGTGTTCGAGGCGCCTTCGAATGCGCCCTCTGACGACCAGAGATCTGCCCGCTCATCCATATCGATGCTGCCCTCGTCGTCCAGGATATCGTGGACGGTCTCATAGAGCGCGTCGTCGATATCGTTGACCTGGACGAGGAAGCCGCCTCGCCGCAGCCCTTCCGCATAGACAGCGCGATCCTCGTCGGGGAGGAAAAAGTCTGCCAGCGCATCGAAGAAGCCGCTGCGGTCATCGCTCATCGCGCCGGCATTTTTTCCATCCGCCTCATATCCGGGCATCAGCCGTATTCGCGCAACCGGCACGCCCGCGTCTTCAAGACGGGAAACGGCAGACTCGGCTTCCGATCGGCTATCGAAAAATGCCGTAAGGCTGCTGCCGCCAGTCGGGCCTGAAAAGGCCGGGTTGGTATCGTTGTAAATGCTGCTCACGGGGCTCTCCTCTCGATGTGCAGATCCAGCCGCCGATCGACGTCTGGCTTCCTGAATCGGAGAACCGGCGGATGAAGTGAAGGTTCCAAGACAATGGCGATGAGAGCGGCGGTGGCCGCCCCTCGCCCCCGGTTCCATAACGTGCCCAAATTACCTCAGAGGCGAAGTGTCGTGGATCACGCTGCTCGATGCGCGCCGTGAGCGGTTGACGTCAAACCTTCGAGGCGCTAGCACGCTTTCAACGTATCGGGGATAATTCATCATGGATTTCTTTTCGGCAGCCGCTATGACGGCTTTGCTGCAGGTCATTGCTATCGACCTCGTTCTCGCCGGCGACAACGCCGTGGTTATCGGCCTTGCCGCCGCCGGCCTTGAGGCCGCGCAGCGCCGCAAGGCAATCATCGTCGGCATTCTGGCCGCGACCATTCTGCGTATCCTCTTCGCCAGCGTCGCGGTTTATCTGCTGGCGATCGTCGGCCTGCTGCTGGCCGGCGGCCTGCTGCTCCTGTGGGTCTGCTGGAAGATGTGGCGTGAACTGCGTGCCGGCCATGGCGAGCATCACGAAGCGGGGGGCGCTGCAAGCGCGCCGAAAAAGACTTTCTTCCAGGCTGCGACCCAGATCGTCATCGCCGACGTTTCGATGTCGCTCGACAACGTGCTCGCCGTCGCCGGCGCGGCGCGCGAACATCCGAGCGTTCTGATCATCGGTCTTGCACTGTCGATCGCGCTCATGGGCCTCGCCGCAAACCTGATCGCCCGGTTGCTCAACAACCACCGCTGGATCGCCTATGTCGGCCTGCTGATCATCCTCTACGTCTCGCTCGACATGATCTATCGCGGCGCCACCGAAGTCCTGCCCTACGTGCAGTGACGTTTCATCAGTTCGGGGGCGGGCTCAGCCCCCGATCCTGACCTCGGTCTCGAAACTCATCTGGTCATAGGCCGGCTCCACATGGTCCGGCGTTTCAGCCATCACCGCGTCATAATCGAGCGGCGTGTGCATGTGCGTGAGGATCGCGCGCTTCGGCTTCAGCCTGCCGATCCAGTCAAGCGACTGTTCAAGCGACAGATGGCTCGGATGGTAGGTATATTGCAGCGCGTCGATGATCAGCACGTCGAGATCTCGAAGCTTGTCGACGGTTTGGGGCGGAAAGTCACTGATATCGCTGCAATAAGCGACATCGCCGATCCGGAAGCCGAGCGAGTGAATGTCTCCGTGCTGCTGGATATGCGGATAGAAATCTATCCTGCCCCCGGGACCGCGGATTTCGACGGGGCCATCCAGGTTTTCGATGACAACAGGCAGCACGATCGGCGGATAGTTGCTGCCGGGCGGCGTTTCCAGGCAATAGCCGAAGGCTTCGCGCAGCCTGTCCATCGTGAATTGATCGGCAAAGATCGGCACGCGCCGGCGCGTATTGTGAAAATAGCCGCGCAGATCGTCGATGCCATGGATATGATCGGCATGCGGATGGCTGTAGAGCACGGCGTCGACGTGGTCGGCCCCTGCCCTGATCATCTGTTCGCGAAAATCCGGTCCCGTGTCGATGACGACGGTCGTCACACCACCATCAGGCGCGAATTGCTGCACCATGAACGAGGCGCGCGTGCGCCGGTTCTTCGGATTGTCGGGATTGCAGGCGCCCCAGTCGCCGGTGATGCGTGGTACGCCCGGTGACGACGAACAGCCGAGAATGGTGAAACGCCGCCGGTAGAGCACGCTCTCAAATCCTCGGCATCTTCGAGAACAGGCGGAAAGCGTTATCCGTCGTGATCCGCGCGACGTCGGCATAGGAAAGGCCGATGGTGTCGGCGAGCACCTCCGCCGTATTGACGACGTAGGAAGGCTCGTTGCGCTTGCCGCGCCAGCGCTTCGGCGCGAGATAGGGTGCGTCGGTCTCGACGAGGAGCCGCTCATGCGGGATCGTCTTGGCAATCTCGCGCAGCTCTTCCGATTTCGGGAAGGTCAGGATGCCCGAGAAAGAGATGTAGCCGCCGAGCTCGACGCCGGCCTTCGCCAGTTCCGGGCCGGCCGAAAAGCAGTGCAGGATGAAGGGGAAGGCCCCCTTCCCCATTTCTTCCGTCAGGATCGCAGCCATGTCCTCGTCGGCGCTGCGGCTGTGGATGACGAGCGGAAGCTGCGTTTGCCGGGCGGCGGCGATATGCCGGCGAAAGCCGGTCTGCTGGTCCTCGGGCTTCTGCGTATCGTAGAAATAGTCGAGACCGGCCTCGCCGATCGCAACGACCTTTTCATGGGCATTGGCCAGCCGCACCAGATCTTCCGTCTGGATATCCAGCTCGTCGCCGGCATTGTTCGGATGGGTGCCGACCGAGCAGAAGACGGATGGATATTTCTCGGTGATGGCGAGCAGCCCGTCGAGCTTGCGCACCCGCGTCGAGATCGTCACCATCTGCGCGACGCCCGCCTGATGGGCGCGCGCGACGATCTCGTCGCGCTCCGCTTCGAAGTCGGCGAAATCAAGATGGCAATGCGTATCGACCAGCACGGCCTCAAGCCTCCGGAGCGACATAGCGCGGGAAGACCGGCGCCGGTGCCTCGAGCGCCGTTCCTGCAACGAGGCGGCCTGCCTCACCGAGGGCGGCAAAATCGCGCTTGTCGGCAGGTGCGGCCACCAGATCGAGCAGCTTGCCTGACGATTCCGGCATGAAGGGCTGCAGCAGGATCGCGATCTGGCGAACCACTTCGGCCGTGACGTAAAGCACAGTGCCCATGCGTGCCGGATCGGTCTTTTTGAGCGCCCATGGCGCCTGCCCGGCAAAATAGCGGTCGGCTTCCGAAACGACAGCAATGATCGAGGCAAGCGCACGATGAATGAGCTGCTTGCCCATGTCTTCGCGGGTCGATGCATGCAGCGCGTCGGCCTGCGCCAGCATTGCCTTGTCCTCGTCGGTCAGCGGCCCGCATTCAGGGATCTTGCCGTCGCAATTCTTGACGATCATCGACAGCGAGCGGCTGGCGAGGTTGCCGATGCCGTTGGCGAGATCGGAATTGATGCGCGTGCCGATCGCCTCTTCGCTGTAGCTTCCGTCCTGGCCGAAGGAGACTTCGCGCAGGAAGAAGTAGCGCACCTGATCGAGGCCGAAATGGTTCACGAGATTGACCGGATCGACGACATTGCCGAGCGACTTCGACATCTTCTCGCCCTTGTTGAGCAGGAAGCCGTGGGCAAAGACGCGTTTCGGCAGCGGCAGCTTCGCCGACATCAGGAACGCCGGCCAGTAGACGGCGTGGAAGCGGATGATGTCCTTGCCGATGATATGCACGTCGGCGGGCCAGTATTTCGCCCGGGGACCGTTCCTGTCTTCGATATAGCCGGTCGCCGTGATGTAGTTGGTCAGCGCATCGACCCAGACATACATGACGTGGGCGGGATCGTTCGGCACCTTGATGCCCCAGTCGAAAGTCGTGCGCGAGACTGAAAGGTCCTTGAGGCCCGACTTGACGAAGGAGATCACCTCGTTGCGGCGCTCGGCCGGACCGATGAAATCGGGGTTCTCCTCGTAGTGCTTCAGCAGCTTGTCCTGGTATTCGGAGAGCTTGAAGAAATAGCTTGCCTCTTCCACCCATTCGACAGGCGTGCCCTGCGGCCCGTAGCGCACGCCGTCGGCGCGCAGCTCCGTCTCGTTTTCCTGGTAATAGGCCTCGTCGCGCACCGAATACCAGCCGGCATAGCTGTCCTTGTAGATGTCGCCGTTGTCGGCCATCAGGTTCCAGATATTGCGCGAGGTCTCGTGATGGCGCTCCTGCGTCGTGCGGATGAAATCATCGTTCGAGGCGTTGAGCAGCTTCGCCATCGCCTGGAATTCGCCGGAGTTGCGGTCGGCGAGCGCCTGCGCGGTGATCCCCTCGGCGCGCGCCGTCTGCTGCATCTTCTGGCCGTGTTCGTCGGTGCCAGTCAGGAAGAATACGTCCCTGCCGTCCAGGCGCTGGTAGCGCGCCATCGTATCCGTCGCGATCAGCTCGTAGGCGTGGCCGATATGCGGCTTGCCGTTGGGGTAGGAAATCGCGGTGGTGATGTAGAAGGGTGTCTTGTCTGTCATGGCGGCCAATGTCCGGCTAACTCTATAAAAATGGTCAGCCGCTCTTAGCGCATGTCACCGCCGAGCGAAACATCAAGTTTCGCCGCCGCCAATGATTTCCGGGATACGGCGTCGTGAACTTGACTCATGTTGCGCCGCAATTTACCCGTCATGAAAAAGAGGGCGGGACAGAACGAAGTGCTAGTTTTCATCTACCGGAAGCGTCGCAGCCGCGCGCCGTCGGAGGCGCTTGATTGACATTCGAGCCTCTCTATTCGCTTTCGGGCCTGCTTGTCGGGGCACTTGTCGGCATCACCGGCGTTGGCGGCGGTTCGCTGATGACGCCCCTGCTGGTGTTGCTCTTCGGCGTCCACCCCGCCACCGCCGTCGGCACCGATCTTCTTTATGCGGCGATCACCAAGACGGCCGGCACGGCCGTTCACGGCATGCACGGACGCATCAACTGGAAGATCGTCGGAGGTCTCGCCGCCGGCAGCGTGCCGGCCGCGTTGCTGATGCTCTGGCTGCTGGCCGGCGTCGATCGCAAGAGCATCGGCGTGACGAACACCATCACGACTGCGCTCGGCTGGCTTCTCGTCATGACCGCGATCATGCTGGTCTTCCGGGGGCAGATACTCGAGTTCGCGCGCCGCGCCATCGGCGATCGCACGCCGCCGAAGCCGATGACCATCATCGTCTTCACCGTCATCCTCGGCTTCCTTCTCGGCGTGCTCGTCACCTTGACCTCGGTCGGCGCCGGTGCGCTCGGCGTGACCATCCTGCTGGTCCTCTATCCCAGGCTCGATGTGCGCGAGATCGTCGGTTCCGATATCGTCCATGCCGTACCGCTGACCTTGATCGGCGGCATGGGTTACTGGTTCATCGGCGAGATCGACTGGTCGATGCTGTTTGCCCTGCTCATCGGCTCTATCCCCGGCATCATCATCGGAAGCCTTCTGGCGCCGAAGCTGCACGAGCGCACCATTCGCATCGTCCTTGCCGTTACGCTTGCGCTCGTCGCATGCAAGCTGCTGGCTGGCTGATCAGGGATGATGCCGAACATGAATCAAGTTCGGCGCGATGCGCTTTAAAGTCCCGGCCGCTTGATGTCGGCGAGAATGCCGATGATCGTCTGCTTGCGGTCGAGGTTATAGGCATCGGAAACGGTCAGCCGCTCGGTGATCTCGGAATAGAGCCGCGCCAACCGCTCCGCGGCAGTGATCTTCCCCTCACCCGCCGCCACACGCGCCCGGTTCATGATGTCGTCGCCGATATGGCTGACGAAGAAATCGAAGATCGTGTCGCTTTCCTTGCCGGACAGCGCGTCGGCCAGCCGGTGCATCGCCTTGCGGGCCGCCGGCCCTTCGGCGGAAAGCATTTCGTCATAGGCGGCGATGATCTCGCCGCCGCCGTAGTTCAGTAGTTTCAGGGCCTCGCCGACGCTGCCCTTGGCGGCCGCAAGCACCGCCCCGTCCTCGCCCGATATGCCGAGATTGCCAAGGGCGGCGGCGAGCGCGTCGTCGGCAAGCGGCGCCAGTTTCAGCGGCAGGCAGCGTGAGCGGATCGTCGGCAGCAGCCGTCCCGGCGCGTGCGAGAGCACCAGGAACAGCGCCCGCTTCGGCGGCTCCTCCAGGATTTTCAGGATGGCATTGGCCGCATTGCGGTTCAGGTCGTCGGCCGGGTCGACGATGACGATCCGCCAGTTGCCGGTGCCCGACGTCTGCGAAAAGAATTTGCCGGCGCGGCGCACCTCGTCGACGGTGATCGCCGATTTCACCTTGCCGGTCTTCTCATCCACCGGCCTGGCAAGGTGCAGGAGATTGTGCGAAGCGCCGGATACGATCTGCCGGCTAACGGCAGAGGCGGGATCCGGATCGGCGATCGTCTCCGGCGCCGTGCCGGGATCGGGGTGCGAAAGCACGTGATTGGCGAAGCGGAAGGCGAGCGTCGCCTTGCCGATGCCCTCAGGTCCCTCGATCAGGATGGCGTGATGGCCCTTGCCGGACCGATAGGACTGGGCAAGGAAGGACTCCGCCTCCTCATGGCCGAACAGCCTGGTATTTTCCGCCGGCCAGATGGCGCCGTCGAGCAGTCCGGGCCTTTCCTCACTCATGATGGGCGGCTTCCGGCGTTCTGATATGACCTGCGGGCGGCGATTTGAGCTGCTTGACGATCGCCAGGATCTCGGCTGCGATCGCCTCTTCTGCCTGTAGGGCGTTGACCACATGGCAGCGCTCCGGTTCGCGGGCGGCGATATCCAGAAAGGCTTCGCGCCGTTTCTCGTGCGTTTCGAGCTGCTCTTTTTCGAAGCGGTCGGGAGCCTCGGCCGCGGCGCGCTTCTGCGCCCGCTCCAGACCGATCCTGGCAGGGATGTCGAGGATCACGGTGCAATCCGGCACGACGCCGTTGATCGCCACGCGCTGCAACGTCTCTATGAAATCCGGTTCGAGATTGCCGGTGACGCCCTGATAGACGCGGGAGGAATCCATGAACCTGTCGCAGAGCACGACCTTGCCTTCGGCAAGTGCCGGCCGGATCACCTCTTCGACGTGGTCGTTGCGCGCTGCCGCAAAGAGGATCGCCTCCATGCGCGTGCCGAAGGCTTCGGCGGCGCCGGAAAGAAGCACATGGCGCACGGCTTCCGCACCCGGCGATCCGCCCGGCTCCCGCGTCACCAGGACGTTATGGCCTTCGCTCTTCAACGCCTCGGCGAGGCGGCGGATCTGCGTGGATTTCCCAGCGCCTTCCCCGCCTTCAAACGTAACGAACAATCCCGTACCGGAGGACAATGATAGCTTCCCGCATTCCAGGCGCCATATGCGCCCCGCTCCTTCTATCTATCCGAAGATATCGGGGAGGAAAACCTTTCGCCGCGGCGACATATTCACCTTTCCCGATAAATCGTATCGGAAAGAAGGCGTTCAACCCGGCGCAGATTTATCCCAGAGCCAGGAGAAGAACAGCGATTCGCCGAGTTCCAGCATGGCATCGACCGCCCGGCTGCTGAGCGAACCCTCCCCTACCGCCTCCACGGTATAGAGCGGCACTTCCCTGAGCAGTCGGCTGCCCGCGAAAATCCTGAGCGTGCCGGCCTGGGTATCCGGCTTGACCGGCGCCATCAGCGGCCAGCGATAGACGATGCGCGCCGACAACCGGTCCGGGTTGCTGATCGGAATATAGACGCTGACCGGCGCCTTGGCGATGAGATCGACGGTGCGCGCCGTGCCGCCATAGACGCTGGCTGCGCCGATCACTTCCTTGTCGGCAAAGATCTGCCGGCTCTCGAAGGCCGTCAGCCCCCATTCGAGCACGCGCTTGGTTTCCTCCGTCCGCTCCTTGTCGGAGGCGATGCCGGCAAGCGCCAGAAACAGCCGCCTGCCGTCGCGCTCGACCGAGGCGACGATCGAATAGCCCTCGCCCTCGGCAAAGCCGGTTGCCAGCCCGTCGGCGCCGAGATCCAGCCCGAGCAGCGGGTTCCGGTTGCGCTGGAGGATCTTGTTCCACTCGAATTCCGGCTGCGCGAAATAGGGGTAGAGGCTCGGATAGGTTTGCTGAAGGGCGGCGGCGAGCGTCACCATTTCGCGCGCCGTCACCTTGCTCTTGCCATCGGGAAGGCCGGTGGAGTTGCCGAACACCGCCTTCTCCATGCCGAGTTCGCGGGCGCGGCGCGTCATCGATTCGGCGAACTGCTGTTCGCTTCCCGCCATGCCTTCCGCAAGCACGATGCAACCGTCATTGGCGCCCTGGATGGCGATGCCTCTGAGCAGATCTTCGACGCGCACGCGCGATTTGAGCGCGGCAAACATCGTTGCCGTCCGCGACGGCGCTCCGCCCGTCCGCCAGGCATATTCCGAAACGGGATATTCAGTATCCAGCGTGATCTGGCCCTTGGTCACCGCCTCGAAGGCGAGATCCAGTGTCATCAGCTTGGAAAGCGAAGCCGGCGAAAAGCCCTGGTCCTCGTTCTTGGCAAGAAGCACCGTGCCGGTGGAGGCCTCGATCATGTAGGCTTGCGTTGCCTTCGTAGCAAATCCGGAGGCGCCGCCGTCGGCTGCGAGCGCGCCGGTGGCCAGGGGCATCAGGCATGCAAAAAGGCGAAGCAAGGGCTTCAGCATTGCAATTTCCATCGATCGAGCGGCAGATTTCAGAAGGTTAGAGCGAGAGGAAATCCGATGCAATTGCCATGCTCAGCGCGCGGCGGATTTTGCCTGCTGACGCTTGGCAGAGGCCAGGATCGATTCCTGCGTCAGCCCGTCATTGCGCGCCATCACCGCGTCGAAGGCGAGATCGACAGTCACCGTCTTCACCTCCTCGTTCTGGTAGCCGAGCGCAAGCGAGCCCTGACGCCCGCCATAAGGCCGTTCATAGGGCATGGGTCCGATTTCCGGCAGTATGACCATCTGCTCGAAAGCAGGAGCACCGTTGCTTGCGGATTGCGCGGACGGAGCGACCAGAACATGAGCCGGGGCGGCGAGTGCCGGCGCTGCATTGTAGCGCGCACTCGGCGTTGAGCCGGCATAGGAGGTGGCCGACATCGGCACCGGCACGTTTGCGGGCGTCTCGTAGCTTTCCGCGCTCTGCAGCTGATCACGGGTGATCTTGCGGCTGTTGGAGGCGACCATGACGCCGGTTGCGATCTGCCCTTCCGGATTGACGCCGGGAATGCGGCTGCCCTTCGGCACGTAGGATGCCATCAGATAGGGCATGTCGTGGCCGTCCATGCGGGCGCGACCGACATATTGCACGCGCACCTTGCCGGTGCCGCTGTGCTGCAGATCCAGCATGTCGGCCGTCTTGTTGGAAAGGTCGATGATGCGGCCCTCGTGATAGGGGCCGCGGTCGTTGACGCGCACGATGACGGAGGAACCGGATTCGAGATTGGTAACGCGCGCATAGCTCGGCAGCGGGAAGGTCGGATGGGCCGCGGAGAGATGCATCTGGTCGTAGACTTCGCCGTTCGCCGTCAGGCGCCCATGAAAGGCCGAGCCGTACCATGAGGCGACGCCGACCTTGTTATAGGAGAAGTCTTCCTTCGGATAATACCACTTGCCCTTCACTTCGTAGGGATTGCCGACCATGTAGCGGCCGCCGCCCTTCGGGATGTTGTTGCCGGTGGCGACGCGCGGACTTGCCTTCACGCCATATTCGGATTCGGAAAAATACTCTTTGCCATGGGCTTTCTTTTTAGGCACCGCCTGCGTCGTGCCGCATGCCGCAACCGTCGCACACATCGCCGATATCGCCAGCCACCGCGCTGTCGTTGCGAATGACGCCGCCCCGTATTCCAGTTTCATGTGTCCCACGCCGCTTATATGGTTAAGGAACCCTGCCCGATAATGGGTCAATAGCGCCTTATTCCCACCCGCCTAACGAGACCTTAATCTTGCGAGCTTCGTGGCAAATTTGCGAACGATTTCGCAGCGATAGCGACAATTCTAGGGATTATGGTTTATAAATTGCTAACGCGGCGATCCCTGCCCCGCCCTCCAGCGGCGCCCATGAGCCGGAATTTACCGTGCCGATATGTGACAGACGGTAAACGAGCGGGTGGGTCCTTATGCTGAAATAGGCTCCGATGGGCGGCATCAGCCGAAATTATTGGTTTCATCCTCTGGTAGTATGAGGCTCAGGTGGTCGCCATCAGGTATTCGCCGCCGACCGCCAACACCGGCAGCGCCTCCCTTTGAACGTGTAGTTTATTTCTTGACTCAAAGTGGAGTAGAAAGTTTATTTGCGGGCGTTCGGGTGGTAGCCCGGCGTCCTTTCCACGCTCACCTTTAGGGGGACGAGCCATGGCAAATCACAAGCCAACAGTGCCTAGCGTGTCGATCCACGACTATTCACCTACGGAAGCCATCGAAGGAAGCCTTCTCGACAACGCATCGGATCCGGATGGCGACCTGCTTCAGGTTCAGTTCGTCAACGGGATGAGAATTCCCGGCAAGGTAGGCGAGCCCGGATATCTTACCGTCGAGGGCGAGCACGGGACGCTGACGATCTGGAGCAACGGCAGCTATAGTTACGAGGTCAACGATCCGGCGAGCCTCGAGCCCGGCGGGGCCTTCTCCGAGAAATTCTCTTTCAAGGTCTCCGATGGAAAAGGCGGCACCGACGTCGCCAATTTCCACATCGCCGTCAACACGCCGCCGCAAGGACTCTATTCGATCGATTTCGAGAACGCGCCGACGGAATATCCAGGGCAATCCGATATCGCATCCGGCTATGCAGGCTTCAAGTTCGGCGACAAAGTCGATGGCAACCTTTGGGCGGTCGCGGAATCCGCCGGCAACGAATACGTCGTCAGCAATCCCTACAATCCCTTTTTCGATCGCGTCGACGGCAAGCTCTTCACGATAGAAGGCGTCGACATCGCGACCAATTTCGACCCCGGCTATGAAGGGGTCGATGCCCTCGTGACCTTCGAGGGCTACATCGATGGCAACAAGGTGAGCGAGATGGCCGTGAAAGTTTATGGCGACACCATCGCCGATGGCCAGCATATTTCGCTGGAAGCGCTTGGAGCAGTCGATTTCGTCCGTTTCGATATCGCGCCCGACGTCGAGCCCACGGGCTTTCCGCAGCTCGCCTTCGACAACTTCACCGTCCTCGTCTGACGACGGTCGAGAAGCGGCCGTTGAAGCCGCTCCTTGAGGCTCTCGTGAGCGCTGAGCGCTTTCGAAGCAACCGATTTATTCCTACCATGCCGGTATGAAGCGAACGGCGCGGAACAAGTTGACGCTGCGGTCAAAGCTGCTACAAAGCCCGCCTGTGTGATGGGCGGCAAATCGGTGGAAGACACCGATCCAACGGAATACCGAAACGGAATTTCCTTGGGCTTCTCAATTGCCTGGAAGAGTGTCCGAGTGGTTTAAGGAACCGGTCTTGAAAACCGGCGTGCGGGAAACCGTACCGTGGGTTCGAATCCCACCTCTTCCGCCAATTTCCAAGCAAATTTTATGATCGTTCAAGACCGACGCCATGGCGCGCGATGCCGCGGTTTCGGGGCGCTGCCGGTTCACTCATCCTCATTCGTAATGCGCGAAAGAGCTCTACGACAACAGTGAATATATCAGGACGCCAATAGACCCCCAGAAGATGACGGGCGTCAATATCATCCCCGCGACGATGATCTTAGTCACAGCAAAAACTCCGAATACCTTCATGCGTGCCGAAAGAACCTATCGTCGCGGCTGAGAGTTGCTATGGGCATGAAGTCCGGGGCGTGTCGGACCTTGGTCCGATCGCCTACTATGGTCCCGACAACCGCCGCGCCACGAAGGCGGCCGTGTCCATCATCCCGGCGACGGATTCGGACGCGGCTGATCTGCGCCGATGGTTTGCCGAAACCGGCGATCTCAGGACGGACGAGACCATCATTGCCGAGATCGCCGCCTTCCTTCGCGAAAATGATGTGAAATCGGTGGCGGCGATGGAGGGAATTTTCGGTTGCCCTCACGAGGAGGGGATCGATTACCCGTCCGGCGAAGCCTGCCCTGATTGCTCATATTGGAAGGGGCGAAACCGCCTGACCGGCAAGCATGAGGCAGGCTGAATCCAGCCGGCTTTTGCGCGACAGGCCTGCTAGGGCGCTATGGCGTAAATCTAACTCCGGGCACCAGATCGACCCGCCGACAGCGGTTGACTATCCCGTGCTGCCATGATTTCCCGTCCCGCATCATCAAGCGAGGACATCATGGCAGACGACATCATTGTAAAGGACAGCAACGGAAGCCAGCTTCACGACGGTGATTCCGTGACGCTGATCAAAGACCTCAAGGTCAAGGGAACCTCCGAGACGCTGAAGCGCGGGACGCTCGTCAAGGGCATTCGTCTGACGGACAATCCCGGCGAGATCGAGTGCAACACCAAGCAGGTCAAAGGTCTCGTGCTGAAAACGGAATTCCTGAAGAAGGCATAGGACCTCCCTCGCCTCGCCGATGCATTCCGAGACAGATCCTGCGGGTCACTCCTCGTCGGCGTCTTCCTGAGGCACTTCCGCGGTGATCACCTCGAAACGGGAAAGCGTTGCCGGGCCGAAGGCCGTCGACATCGCGACGTCGGTGGCGTCGCGGCCCGTCGCCATCAATATCCGGCCGATGCGCGGCGTATTGTGGCGGGCATCGACCGTGTGCCAGTGACCGCCGAGAAAGACCTCGAACCAGGCGCTAAAATCCATCGGATTGGGGTCGATCGGAACGCCGATATCGCCGAGATAGCCCGTGCAGTATCTGGCCGGGATGTTCATGCACCGGCAAAGCGCGATGGCGAGATGGGCGAAATCGCGGCAGACGCCGCTCTTGTCGGTGAAGCCGCCATGCGCGGTCCTGAGCACATCGGCCTTCTGGTAATCGAAGGTAATATGGCTGTGAACGAAATCGCAGATCGCCTGGACGCGCGCCCATCCGAGCGGCGTCGACGAGAAGGTCGCCCAGGCGAAATCCGAAAGCCTGTCTGTGTCGCAATAGCGGCTGCCGAGCAGGAAGACGAGCACCTCGTCAGGCAGGTCCTTGATCGCGTGCTGCACGGCATTCTCAGGGACGATGTCGGCTTGGCCGCTGTCGTAGATCTCGAACTCGGTGGAAATCGTCGTCAGTCCGGGTGGCGCCACGATGCGGCTGCAGGCATTGCCGAACACGTCAATATACTCCCAGACTTCGATCGGCCGGTCGAATGTCAGGACCTGTTCGCTCAGAAGATCGGCACGCCGCGAGGGATGAATGTTGAGGACGAGCAGCATGGGTGTCGGCTGTACGCATTCGTATCCCAGATGAAACCCGGCGCGTATCTTCATGGCGGCTTCCTCGTCGCGATTGCGCATGTGCGGCTGCCTATCGAACGTTGATCGGCGCTGCGCGGTTCCGCAGGCTGCGGGCGTTTCGGCGCGGCTATCCGGTCGTGACGTTGACCTGCACGGTCATGCCGTCGAAATCCCCTTGCCCACCGTCGTAGCTGCCGCTCAACGGGACCGCCTGGCGGGGGTCGCGGGCAACGGCGACGCGGATGAGGTCGCGGTTGCCGACGATCCCGTTGGTCGGGTCGAACTCCGCCCAGCCGGCGCCGGGAAGATAGATCTGGCACCATGCATGGGTGGAGCCGCCGCCTAGCACGGTGGAGCCGTCCCGGTCGGGAACATAGACATAGCCGGTGACGAATCGCGCCGCGAGGCCGAGCGCCCGTGCCGCTTCCATCATCAGAAGCGCGAAATCCCGGCAGGTGCCGGAGCGAAGCTGCAAGGTCTGGACCGGCGGCTGCGTTCCATGTTCCAGGCGCCGCGCATAAACGAAGCTTTCCCGGATGGCGTAGCAGAGCGTCATCAGCAGATGCCCGGTTTCCGTCGGGCGCCCCTGTCGCACGAACCGGCTTGCCCAGCGCCCGACCTCATCATTCGGATCGGGATAATGACGCTGCATCGATGGCGCGAGATCGGCGATTTCGTCCTGATCGTAGGGGAAGGGATAGCTCAGGGCCGCATCTTCGACCCGGAGATCGAGCGCGACCTGAGGCGTATGATCGAGCGTGATCCAGGTTTCGAAACGAAGTTCGGAGGATGGGGTCGGAATATCGATGAGTGCGACGCAGTTGCCGAAGACGTCGTGGATCCAGCGCACGCGGCTTTGCTCCGGATAGATCGTCAACGACGCCTCCATGAGCCGCTGGTCGAAGCTGTCGCGTGGCCGGAACATCAGGCGATGCTGGCCGAAATAGACCTCTCTGAGATAGCGATAGGAGGTGATATGGCGGACAGTGAAAATTGTCATGGGCCGCCGCCCCGCGATCTGTTCACGTTGCTGCTCCAAGGCGGCCATGCCGCCTTTCCCTTGGACGTGCTCTGCCCACTTCTTCGCTCATCCCGATTTCTTGTCATATAAGCGGATTCGAAAGATTGCTATTGTAGCTTCACCGATCGACGGCAGAGCCGTCCAACCTAAGGAGGGTACGATGCATATCGCCTGGGACGTTCTTACGCTTCTGCTGACAATCGGTTCGCTCTATGGCGGTCGCGAATACCGGATTATTCGCGCCCGTGCCCGCGCTCAGAACTGGGGCAACTTCTGACCTCGATTGTGCCGATCCTTGCCGGAACGGTGTCGGTCGCGGTGACGTCGAATGACATAGCCCTGCGCTATTAGTTTCCAGACGGCTTGTCCGTTATTTCTCTCTGTTACCAAGCCCGCCTCACCCCAGGCGGGCTTTTTTGCGCGGTTATTCCGGCCGCCCGGCTTTACTTTTTGGCGCCGGCCGAAAGCACCCGATGCGTTGCATTGTCCAGTGCGTGGCTGGTTTCCTGCCCATCCTTCTTCAGCCCGTATGCGGTATTGCCGCAGCCGGAAAGCGTGAGCAGGCAGATGCAGGTAATGGCGATGGCAGCTTTTGGCATCGAGTGTCTTCCCCGGATGAATCGTGATCAGAAGAAAATGATGCACTCCGCGGCAAAATCAATCGCCGGAGGTCCGGAGCGCAACAATTGCGGAATGGCTGGTGTAGACCGATGGCGGTTATACCAGATCGTTGCTTTCCGAAGTGACGAAAATCGCAGAAAGCCACATATCGCGTCAGCTGCATCATCTGTTCGAGTATTTCTTGCCATGTCCCATAGAATAACACCTTGTACCATTTTGATGTATTAAATTTTAATCAAATATGGCGCTTAACTAATCATTAATAATATCCTTGCGCGGCGTCATCTTCAGCTTATGCTTTACTCAAAAGGGAGAGGAAGATGTTTAGCAAAAGTCTGATCATGCCTGTCGGCTTCGCCGTGCTCGCCATTGCCGGCCTCCTGTTCCAGGTCGCCGTTCATGCACTGGAAACTCCGGTCACCCTGTTGCAGCCGTGAAGGCTTAAGTTCTTCCAGGAGTGGAACTTTTTTTCGTTTCGTGCATAGTGACGAGGCATTTCATCAGGAGGGAAACTATTATGGAAAATGCAGGCGTGGGTTGGATCGCGGCCATCATCATTGGCGGTATCGCCGGATGGCTGGCCGAAAAGGTCATGAGCAGCAATATGGGCCTGCTCATGAACATATTGCTCGGCATCGTCGGCGCTATCGTCGCCAACTGGATCCTGGGTCTGTTGCACATCCAGCCGCTGGCCGGTTGGCTGGGTTATCTGATCACCGGTTTCGTCGGTGCCTGCATCCTGATCGCGGTCGGGCGAGTCATTCGCCGCTAACCCTTTATTGCAGACAACACCGAAAGCCGGGCGCTGATCGCGTCCGGCTTTTTCCTTGTCCAATGTCCGAGTTCAGCGGCGGCTCAGCAGGCCGAAAAGATAGGCTATGCCCGCCGTCATCGCGAGCGCCATGAGCGGTTCTTCGCGCACCTTGTCGCGCAGCCGCTCCGTCATCAGCGAAGCCTCGTCGGTAACGACCGACTTTGCTCCCTGCCCCAGCGCCCGCACGCTTTCCGTCAGCCTGGAGAGGTCTTCGCGCAGCGCCGTGACCTGCGCCGACAGATCGTCTGCTGCGATATCAGCCTTGACGCGCGCAGCGGTGGATTCGGCGGAAGCGGTTTTCAATTCTGCCATGGTCTGCTCCTGTTTCATGGGATGCCGCTTCAACGAAATGACGGCCGGAAAGGTTCCGTTCCAGCCGATCTTTTGTTCCTCGCCGGGACCGGTCGCGACGGCCGTCGCCCCGCGCAGCTTTTCGCGCGACAAACCCTTCATTTCCTGTCGGGTTTGTTTTAAGGAACGTCGAATGTCTGCCCGCGTGCGGGCCAATGATACTGCGAGGTTTGCGTTTTCATGTTCCATTTCCTGAGAAGAGCTGCTCAGACCTGGGTTGCCAAGCTGCTCCTGCTCCTGCTCGTCGCCTCTTTCGGCATCTGGGGCGTGTCGCGCGAGCTGATAACGGGCGGCAACAGCACCACGGTCGTGACCGTCGGCGATCAGCAGGTGGGCGTCAACGAATTCCATCTCGCCTATCAGCGCCAGGTGGCAAGCCTCAGCCAGCAGTTCGGCATGCGCCTCACTCCCGAGCAGGCCCGCGCCTTCGGCGTCGAGCAGCAGGTGCTCGCCCAGCTCGTCGCCGGCGCTTCGCTCGACCAGCTTGCCGAGGACATGAACCTTGGCCTCTCCGAGGACCGCCTCGCCCAGCTCATCGGTGACGATCCGGCCTTCAAGGCCGTCAACGGCAAGTTCGACCGCGAGCTCTTCATCTCGCGCCTGCGCAATGCCGGCATCCGCCAGGAGGACTACATCAAGGAGCGCAGCAAAGTCGCCGTTCGCAGCCAGATCGTCGATGCCGTTTCCAACGGCTTCACCGCGCCGAAAACGCTGGTCGACGCTCTCAAGCTCTATGGCGAGGAAAGCCGCGGCGTCGACTATCTCTTGCTCACCAACGCCAATATCGAGCCGATCAAGGCGCCTGCCGACGACGTGCTGGCTGCCTGGTTCGAAGGCGTCAAGCAGCGCTACCGCGCACCGGAATACCGCAAGATCATTTATCTGAAGCTACAGCCAGCCGATATCGCCGACGCGGCGACCGTCGCCGACGACCAGATCCGCGAGGCATTCGACAAGGGCAAGGATAGCTACCGCACGCCGGAAAGCCGCACCATCGAGCAACTGGCATTCGCCAACAAGGATCTTGCCACCGCCGCCGAAACGGCTCTGAAGAGCGGCACCAGCTTCGATCAGCTGGTCACCGATCAGGGCAAGACGGCAAACGATGTGCTGCTCGGCGAATTCACCAAGGACAAGGTTCCCGACCAGGCCGTCGCCGATGCCGCTTTCGCTGTTTCGAAGGATGGCGGCACGACGCCTGTCGTCGACGGCTCGTTCGGTCCGGTCATCCTGCGCATCAGCAACATCAAGCCGGAAACGGCCAAGAATTTCGATGAGGTGAAGGAAGATATCCGTAAGCAGCTGGCACTCAGCAATGCCTCTCAGGAAGTGATCAATGTTCACGACCGCATCGAGGATATGCGCGCCGGCGGTTCCACGCTCGAGGATATTGCCAGCCAGCTGAAGCTCCAGGCGGTGACGGTCGATGCCGTCGATATGACCGGCGCCGGCAAGGACGGCAACGAGATCAAGGATATCCCGATCCGGCAGCAATTGCTCGGCGAAGCCTTCAAGACCGAGGTCGGCGTCGATGCGCCGCCGCTCCCGATGGGCAATGACGGCTATGTCTGGTTCAACGTCCGCGAAATCACGCCGGACCGCGAGCGTCCCGTCGCCGAGGTGCGCGAGAAGGCCGTCGAGGACTGGACGGCGGAGCAGCAGAAAGCCGCACTCGCCAAGAAGGCCGACGAATTGAAGGCCGAGGCGGCCAAGGGCACCGCACTTGCCGATATCGCAACTCCGCTCGGCATCGCGGTCGAGAGCAAGAGCGGCGTCACCCGCTCCACCGACGATCCGGTGCTCGGCCGCGCAGGCATCAGCGCCGCCTTCTCCGGCCCGGTCGATACGGTGGCGAGCGCTGTCGGCGCCGATCCTTCGACGCAGATCCTCATGAAGGTCACGGAGGTCAACACCCAGCCGACCGGCGACGTGCTGAACAACCGCGACGCCCAGATCACCGCCATGGCCAACGCCGCCGGCGATGATATTCTCGATCAGATGGTCAACCTGCTGCAAACGCAGTATGGCGCTCAGATCAACCAGACGCTCGCAGAGCAGGCGACCGTCCGCTAGGAGGCTTGGAAACCGTATGACCGATCTCAAGCCGTTCCTGGCCAAGACCGCGAGCCGCGAGGCACTGACGCGTGACGAGGCCCGCGCCGCCTTCGACATCCTGATGTCCGGCCAGGCGACGCCTTCGCAGATCGGCGGCTTCCTGATGGCGCTGCGTGTGCGCGGCGAAACCGTCGACGAGATCGTCGGCGCCGTCACCACCATGCGGTCGAAAATGCTGACCGTCGAGGCGCCGGCAGACGCGATCGACATCGTCGGCACCGGCGGCGATGCCAGCGGCACCTACAACATTTCGACGCTGGCGGCGCTGATCGTGGCCGGCGCCGGTGTGCCCGTCGCCAAGCACGGCAACCGGGCGCTGAGCTCGAAATCGGGTGCGGCGGACAATCTCGCGGCGCTCGGGGTCAATATCGATGTCGGTCCCGAGATCATCACGCGCTGCATCGCGGAAGCCGGCGTCGGCTTCATGTTCGCGCAGCTTCATCATTCCGCCATGCGCCATGTCGGCCCTTCGCGCGTCGAACTCGGCACGCGCACCATCTTCAACCTGCTCGGGCCGCTTTCCAATCCGGCCGGCGTCCGCCGCCAGTTGCTCGGCGTCTTCTCGCCGCAGTGGCTGGTGCCGCTTGCCGAAGTGATGCGCGATCTCGGCTCCGAATGCGTCTGGGTGGTCCATGGCGACGGCCTCGATGAAATTACCACGACGGGAATCACCCAGGTCGCCGCGCTCGAAGACGGCAAGATCCGCACCTTCGAGCTGTCTCCTGCCGATTTCGGCGTCAGCCCCTGCATCCTCGCCGATATCAAAGGCGGCGACGGTGTCGCGAACGCCGCGGCGCTCCGCGAGGTTCTGGGCGGCGCCAGGAATGCTTATCGAGACGTCTCGCTGGCCAATGCCGCAGCCTCGCTCGTCATCGCCGGCAAGGCCGAGACGATCCGCGACGGCATGATGCTGGCCGCGCAGTCGCTGGATAGCGGCGCCACGGCGCTCGCGCTCGACAAACTCGTCGCCGTTTCCAACGATATCGATTAGGATTGGCCGATGACCGATATCCTGAAGAAGATCGAACTCTACAAGCGCGAGGAAATCGCCGCCGCCAAGGCGGCGGTGTCGCTCGCCGACCTGAAGGCGATGCAGGCCGATCAGTCCGCTCCGCGCGGCTTCCTTAAGGCGCTTGCCGCCAAGCGCGACGCCGGCCATTTCGGTCTGATCGCCGAGATCAAGAAGGCGAGCCCCTCGAAAGGTCTCATTCGCCCCGATTTCGACCCGCCGGCGTTGGCCAAGGCGTACGAAGCCGGCGGCGCTGCCTGCCTTTCCGTGCTGACGGATACGCCGAGCTTCCAGGGTGCGCCGGAATTCCTGACGGCGGCGCGCGCCGCTTGCGCCCTGCCCGCGCTGCGCAAGGACTTCATGTTCGAGACCTATCAGGTCCATGAAGCGCGCGCCTGGGGTGGCGATTGCATCCTGCTCATCATGGCGTCACTGACGGATGACGATGCGGAGCGTCTGCAGGACGAAGCCTTCTCGCTCGGCATGGACGTGCTGGCCGAGGTTCATGACGCGCCGGAAATGGAGCGCGCGCTGAAGCTCTCCTCGCCGCTCGTCGGCATCAACAACCGCAATCTGCGGACCTTCGAGGTCAGCCTGACGGTCAGCGAGACGCTGGCGGCCATGGTTCCTGACGATCGGCTGCTCGTCGGCGAAAGCGGCATCTTCACCCATGCCGATTGCCAGCGCCTGCAGGCCTCCGGCATCAATACCTTCCTTGTCGGCGAGAGCCTGATGCGTAAGGATGACGTAGCGGCTGCCACCCGCGGGCTGCTCTTTGGCGAAGCCGCCATCGCGGCTGAATGATATGAGCGGCGGAAAGCCCGGCCTCACCCATATCGATGCCTCCGGCGAGGCGCATATGGTCGATGTCTCCGATAAGGCCGAGACGGTGCGCATCGCCACGGCCGAGGGCCATGTGAAGATGGCGCCGGAAACCCTCGCGCTCATCCGCCACGGCAATGCCAAGAAGGGCGATGTCATCGGCACGGCCCGCCTTGCCGGCATCATGGCGGCAAAACGCACCGCAGATCTCATCCCGCTCTGCCATCCGCTGATGCTGACGAAGGTCTCGGTCGAGATCGAGGAAGATGCTGCCCTGCCCGGCCTGCGCGTCACGGCAACCGCCAAGCTCACCGGCAAGACCGGCGTGGAGATGGAGGCGCTGACCGCCGTCTCGGTCGCTTGTCTCACCATCTACGACATGGCCAAGGCCGCCGATAAGGCAATGGAGATCGGCGGCGTCAGGCTGCTCGAAAAATCCGGCGGCAAATCAGGCGATTTCCGTCATCCGGAGGCAAAATGAACCTTCTGCCGGTCTCCGAGGCCCTGAGCCGCCTGCTCTCTCGCGCAAAGCCCGTCGCTGCCTCCGAGACGCTGCCGCTCGCCGAGGCCGAAAGCCGCGTCCTGGCTGTCGATCTTAAGGCGCGCCTGACCCAGCCGCCCTTCAATGCCTCTGCCATGGACGGCTATGCGCTGCGCCGCGAAGACGCGCCGGAGCCGGGCGCCGTATTGAAGGTCATCGGCACGTCTTCCGCGGGCCACGGCTTCGAGGGAAGCGTTGGTCAGGGAGAGGCCGTCCGCATATTCACCGGCGCGCCGGTTCCGCCGGGCGCCGACAGCGTCCTGCTGCAGGAGGATGCGGAGAAGATCGAAGGCGGCGTCAGAACCAATTTTCCGGTACGGCAGGGACAGCATGTCCGCCCCCGCGGCCAGGATTTCGTGGACGGCGAAGCGGTGCTGTCTGCCGGCATCGTGCTCGATTTCTCGCGGCTGACGGTCGCCGCCGGCATGAACCGACCCGATGTCGAGGTGCTTCGTCGCCCTCTGATAGCCATCCTCGCAACCGGCGACGAACTGCTGCCGCCCGGAAGCACGCCCGGCCCCTCGCAGATCATTGCATCCAACACCTTTGGTATTGCAGCCCTTGCCCGCAAAGCCGGCGCCGATGTGCTCGATCTCGGCATCGTGCCTGACGATAAAGCCAGGATCACCGGTGCAATCGAGAGGGCGCGGGATGCCAAGGTGGATGTCATCGTCACGCTCGGCGGCGCTTCGGTCGGCGATCATGATCTGGTGCAGGCCACTTTGATCGAGGCCGGCATGCAGCTCGATTTCTGGCGCATCGCCATGCGCCCCGGCAAGCCGCTGATGGTCGGCAGCTTCGGCGAGACGCATGTGCTCGGCCTGCCCGGCAATCCGGTCTCGAGCCTCGTCTGCTCGTTGCTCTTCCTCGAGCCGTTGATTCGTAGACTTGCTTCCCTGCCGCCGGTGCGGCGCGAGGCCGTGGCGGAAGCGGCAGTCACATTGCGCGCCAACGATCACCGGCAGGATTATATCAGGGCGAAACTTTCGAAATCCGCCGCCGGCGACTGGCTGGTCGAGCCCTTCGACAAGCAGGACTCATCGATGATGAAGACCTTCGCCCATTCGGACTGCCTCATCGTCCGCCCGCCGCATGCGCCGGAGCTGCCGGCCGGAGCGCCCTGCCCCGTCATGCTGCTGCGCCCAGAGCTCTTGGTCTAGCTTTACGCCTCAGCGATTGCCGAGAGCGAGAACACGCCCGCCTGCACCGCTTGGCCGCCCACGCCTGCCCCGAAATCCGCAACGGGATGGGTGGCGATCCGCCTGAATTCCTTTTGCGGCAGATAGGCCCGCTCCGGGTCGCCAACCAGCACGTCGATGCCTGCGGCCTGGCAACGCCGCAGGAAAGCGACGACTCGCAAAGCAAGTGACGGATCGTAGAACAGGTCGCCGACGACGAGGAGATCGGTCTCCGGCAGCGAGGCCTCGATGATATCGGCGGCGACCACGTTGATGGTCACACCGTTCACCGCCGCGTTGAGGCCGATTGCGACAATGGCGTTGGCATCGATATCGACCGCGGTAACCGCGCCGGCTCCAGCCTTTGCCGCCGCAATGGCGACGAGCCCCGAGCCGGCGCCGAGATCGAGGACGCGGCGGCCGGCAACGGTTTCCGGCCGGTCGAGCAGATGGCGGGCAAGGACGGCGCCGCCTGCCCAGGGATAGGCCCAGTATGGCGGCGGATCGGCTTCTCCGCGGCCGGCAAGCCGCCAGAGCCCGCTCGCCGGTCCTGCGGTGTGCAGCAGGATCTCGGGGATCAAGGGGACCGCTGAGATCGGCAGATTGGCCTTGATGAAGGCGGACGGATCGACACGTGACATGCCGGAGCGTTTCATCGTCGTCTGATCCTGCCGGTCAAGAAATCACGCGGCGATCAAAATCAGCCGGGCTTCTTCTTCGAAAATTTGCCCTTCGGTCCAGCGCCGCCCTTGCCCTCATATTTGCCGCCTTCGAATTTCGGCTTATCATATTTGGGCTTGTCGGATTTCGGACCGTCGAAGCCGGGCTTGCCCGGTTTCTTGCTCCAGGGCTTGGAATCCCGTTTTTCCCCGCTGCCATTGTCGGCTGCGGCGTATCCCGGACCCTTGCCGAACTTCTTCTTCGGCCGCTCGTCGCGGAACGCCTCGCCCGGCCGCTCATCACGGGAGGGCTTGCCGGCATAGGCTTTCGGCGCCGGCGCGCGGCTGAAGTCAGGCGTGCCGGGAAGCCTTGTGACCCGGATACCGCGTTCCAGCGCCTTGTTCGGGCCGATTGCATTCAGGAAACTATCGGCGCTCGCTGCCGCGATCTCCACATAGGTTTCCTCGGGCTGCATCTTGATCGCGCCGATCTCGCGCTTGGTCACGTTGCCGTTGCGGCAGAGCATCGGGATCAGCCAGCGCGGCTCGGCATTCTGCTTGCGCCCGACCGAGACGGAGAACCAGACGCTGGGGCCGAAATCTTCGCGCGGTCCCTTCTGCGCCGGCTCGTAGGGCGTGGCATTGTCGCGGCGCTTGCGGCTGCGATCGTCCTGAACCGCAACCTCGATGAGATCTTCCGGCGCCGAATGATTGGTGCGGTAAAGACGCAGGAAAGCGGCGGCAAGCTTTTCGGCGCCATGGCTCGAAAGAAGCTGCTGCACCAGCCCCTGCTCTTCCTCCTGCGGCGCGTCGTGGAAGATCGGATCGGCAAGCAGCCGCTCGTCGTCGCGTTCGCTTACTTCCTCGGCCGAAGGCGGCCGCGCCCAGGCGGCCGAAATCCCGGCATTCTCGAGCAGGCGCTCGGCCTTGCGCCGTGCATTCAGCGGCACGATCATGGCGCTGATACCCTTGCGCCCGGCACGGCCGGTACGGCCGCTGCGGTGCAACAGCGTTTCCGGATTGGTCGGCAGGTCGGCGTGGATGACGAGATCGAGGCCCGGCAGGTCGATGCCGCGGGCGGCGACGTCGGTTGCGATGCAGACGCGAGCGCGCCCATCGCGCATCGCCTGCAGCGCATGGCTGCGCTCGTTCTGCGTCAGTTCGCCTGATAGTGCCACGACGGAGAAATTACGGTTGTTGAAGCGCGCAGTCAGGTGATTGACCGCCGCGCGCGTCGAACAGAAGACAATGGCATTGGTCGCTTCATAATAGCGCAGCACGTTGATGATCGCGTTCTCGCGGTCGCTCGGGGCCACCACGAGCGCGCGATATTCGATATCGACATGCTGCTTCTCTTCGGCCGCAGTGCTGATGCGCACGGCATCGCGCTGATAGCTCTTGGCGAGCTTGGCGATCGCGGCCGGCACCGTTGCCGAAAACATCAGCGTGCGACGCTCGTCCGGCGCGGAGTCGAGGATGAATTCCAGGTCCTCGCGGAAGCCGAGGTCGAGCATTTCGTCGGCCTCGTCGAGCACGGCGGCTTTCAGTTCCGACATGTCGAGTGCGTGGCGGCGGATATGGTCGCACAGGCGACCCGGCGTGCCGACCACGATATGGGCGCCGCGTTCGAGCGAGCGGCGCTCGCTGCGGATGTCCATGCCGCCGACGCAGCTCGCGATCACCGCACCGGTCAACTCGTAGAGCCATTCGAGCTCGCGCTTGACCTGCAGGGCAAGTTCGCGCGTCGGGGCGATCACGAGGGCGAGCGGAGCGCCGGCATTGCCGAAGCGCTCCCTGCCTTCGAGCAGTGTCGGCGCCAGCGCCAGTCCGAAGGCGACGGTCTTGCCGGAGCCGGTCTGGGCCGAGACCAGCGCGTCGGAAGCGGCAAGCGCCGGATCGAGCATCGCCTGCTGCACCGGGGTGAGTTCGGCGTAACCGCGCTTCTGCAACGCCTTGGCGATCGCCGGAACGACGCCGTTGAATTCTGTCATGAGTTCGATCTTTCGGAGCTGTCAGGCGCGATCTGCGCCATGGCCGGAGCCAGCCGGCTGGATGTTTGCGCCGTTCCTATCGACTCCCGCGGCGATTGTCAAAGCGTGCGGGTTCGCCACAGCCAGGCGTCGATGTGGCTTGCCCGGCCGCGCAGCTCCGTTTCCAGCGGCCCCTCGATCCGGCCGGACTTGAGGAGCACGCTCTCAGGGCCTGCGGCGCGAACGATTTCGGCACTGAGCGCCAGCTCGACGCCATGGCGGGCGGCGACTTCCATCAGGCGGCTGCCGACATTCACCGTATCACCAGCCGCGGTGATCTGCTGCCGGTCGCCGGTGCCGAGCCGCGAGGCGACGATCGGCCCGCAATGGGCGCCGACCTTGAAACCGATCTTCTTTTGGGCGAAGCCGGCATGTACCTCCAGCCAGGCCCGCGTGCGGTCGCACAGGCTGACCGCACAGGCGACGGCGCGGGCGGCATCGTCATCGGCAGGTTCCGGTAGGCCGAACAGGATCATCGCACCGTCGCCCATGAAGCTGGTGATGGCGCCGCCATGCGCACGCGCCTCCTCATCGATCACTTCGAAGAAGCCGCTCAGAACCTCGCTTACCTTGACCGGTCCGAGGTTTTCGCTGAGGCCGGTAAAGCCCGAGAGATCGATGAACACAACGGCGGCGTTCTGGCGTACCGGCTCGGCAAGGAAATCCGGGTTATGCGCCAGCCACTCTCCAAGGCCAGGCGCCTCGATGCGTTGCAGCAGCGCGCTCTGCTCAGCGAAATGGCGGGCCCGGCCACGGTCAAGCCAAAGCTCAGCTGCGCCGAAGAGCAGCGCCGGCGGCAAGGCTGCGGTGATCGGCAGCGCCGCGCTCAGCCAATAGCCATGCGCATAGGCCGACAGGTTCAGCATTGCCCAGACGATCAGCGTCAGCACGATGACGACATAACCGGCGGCGCTGCGCCGCCACGCGATCAGCGAAACGAGCAGGATCGGCAGCCCGATCGCGATGCCGGCGTCGATCAGGCGTATCCTGTGGTCCCGCACCATCCCGTCGCCGGCAATGAGATGGGTGATCGCCGTGGACATCACCTCCACGCCGGGCATGACAGGATCGAACGGCGTCGGGAACACATCGCCGCCGCCGGTCACAGTCGAACCGATGACGACGATACGGCCTGAAACCGCATCCGCCGGCAGCTTGCCTTCAAGCGCATCGGCGGCGCTTGACGTGGCGATGCTGCCGTGCCCGCCGTAAAAGGTTACCGGTAGGCGCTGGCCGGTATCTGTGGGAATGCGGAGTTTCCCGAGCATGATGGCATCGGGTTCGATGCTGGGATCGACACCGAGCGCTACCGAAGCGGCGCGCAGGGGAAAAGCCGGGTCCAGCCGGTCGGCGGCGCGCGAGATCAGCGGAATGAAACGCGGCGTGCCGGTCTGGTCGGTGGCGACATTGACAACGCCGACTGCGGCTGCCCCGGCAAAACGAGGAAGCGGCAAGAGAAGATGGTTTGCCTCGGGGATGGCGGCAAGCGGATCGCCGGCCGCATCGGTGACACGCTGGCGGCTCTGAGCAAAGGTGGCTGCCGCCGCAATAACGGTCGGTCCCTGGCGAAGGGCAGCAGTGAGCGCCGCGTCACCCTCCTCCGGCCCCGGGTCGACGAGCAGAATGTCAAGCGCCAGGGCTTTCGGCTTCAGCGCGGTGATTGTGCCGACGAGGCGCGCGAGTGTGGCCCGATCAAGCGGATAGCCGTGGGCCGCTGCCGTGCGATCATCGATCGCTACGATCGAGACGATCGGCGGCGGCGTTTTCGCTCCGACGACGACGCTGCGGATATCGGCGAGCGAAGCTTCCATCCGGTCGAGAAAGCCGCTTCCCCCATTGACATGGAGATAGCCGAGTGCCGCTCCCCAAAGACCGGCGAGCAGCAGCACGATCACCGTCAGCAGGCGATGGCTCATGGATTATTGGCCGAGGCGGGCAAGAAGAGCGGCCACACGCGGCGCCGGCCAGCGGCGCACGACGAGCGGCTCGGTTCCGCTCCTGACATCGACGCCCTCGCCTGGCGCCAGCACCACCGGCTCACCGGCCGGGCGGCGGACAGCGACATTGCCTCTGACAACCAGCACCGAGGTTGCGCCGCCTGCAACGTCGACGGCCCATTGCGTGCCGCGCACCGCAGCGATCGCCTGCGGCGTCACGACCTGGAAACCGCCGGCGTGCTGGCCGCTGTCGACGTCGACCAAAACGGCCTTGCTGCGCAGCGATAGGGAAACGGGGCTGCCATCGCGATTGCGGTCGGCGAGGCGGAACGAAGCGCCGGCTTCCGCCGTCACTTTGACGCCGCCCGGGCAAGTGAGGACCTGACGGGCGCTGGCATCGCGCGACACCGCGCAGCCGGCGGACTGAGCAAAGGCGGTCTCATGCGGAAACAGACCGATCACGAGCGCGGCGGCAAGCAGACTGCGAAGCATCTTATTCATGGAAAGCCCCTTTGACCGTGCGGAACAGCTTTTACGAGAGTGTCCGCCAACCGTCTTCTTCCATTTGGGGCATGATAGCCGAATTCGGATATTTCCCCACGCGAAAAAAAGCGAAGCGGCCCCAAGCCTTCAGCGGCGGGTAACGGTTTCTGGCGCCGGGCCGGCATAGCGCGCTCGCGGCCGGATCAACTGTCCGCTCTCGATCTGCTCCATCGCATGCGCCAGCCAGCCGACGGAACGGGCGAGTGAAAAGATGACGATCGGCGCCTCCCTGGGAAGATCGAAGGCGGCGGTCATCGCGGCCAGCGCGAAATCCACATTGACCTTCTCGCCGATCATGGCTTCGCCCGCCTCCTGGAGTTCGGCAAATTTCGACGGCAGGGGGAAATGCGCAAGCAGCGCCGAGGCCCTGATATCGCCGTCAGGATAGAGCGGATGGCCGAAGGCAGCGAGGGAGTTGCCCTGGGCAAGTGTGCGCCGGATTGCCTGCTCCGCCCCGACGGCAATTGTCGCTTCGATCAATGCGTCCACGCCCTGCCAGGCCGCGCCATGCAGCGGTCCCGTCAGTGTCGCGAGACCAGAAAGCACGGTGGCCGAAAGTGCGGCCCCCGCCGATGCCGTGACGCGCGCGGCGAAGGTCGAGGCATTCAGTTCGTGATCGGCAAGCAGCACCAAAGCGCGACGCAGGCAATCGGCTGCTTGCGGCCGCTGCCAGCTTTCCGCAAGCCTGAGATGCAGCGGCCGGTCCGGGAGCCCGGGTGCCAGTGCGTCGCTGACGGTGGAGAGAACTCCGTGCGCCTCGCGCCGAAGTGCTGCCTGCGACCGGCCGAGCGACGGCAGATCGGTCGTCACGCGCCCGGCAAGCGCCAGAAAGGCGGCCTGAAGCGATGGAGAAGCATTTTCGCCAGTGGTGCCCGACGACAGTGCTTCCGCACCGTTCCAGAGCAATGCGGCCGTCTGCTCCAGCGTCGCCGTGTCGGCGAAATCGACCGCATCCCGTCCCCGGTAGAATAGGCGCCCGTCGATGATGGTCGAGACCGCCGAAGTGAGAACCGGATCACCCCAGCGAATCGTCTCGGCGGCAACCGTTTCGGCCTTGCGGCGGCCGGCATGGCGCTCGGCAAGCCGCTGCACGTCGGCAGCCTGATAGAGGCTGCGGCGCGGGTCGGCGGGATCGGGCTTGGCGCGAATGCGCCCACGGCTGACATTGGCGTAGAGCGTCTGCGGCTTGGTTTTCAGTGCCTGCAGCGCTTCCTCGGCGGTCAGCCACGACATCGGAGCCTCATATTGATCAATTACGTCAAGATTGACGTCAATAAAAGTAGATCCGATCATCCAGGCCGTAAAGGAGAAACATCATGAAAAACGGCTTGGAAGACGTCATTGCCGCCGAAACCCAGCTTTCGGACGTCGATGGCGAAGCGGGACGGCTGATCATCCGCGGCGTATCGCTGGATCACCTGGTCACAGACTGCAGCTATGAAGGCGTCGCCGCATTGCTGCTCGACGGGCTGATGGAACGAAGTGTCGGCGAAGCGCAATTGCGTGAATGGTTGGCGAAAGCCCGAATAAGGGTTTTCGGCCATATCGAGGCTGCCGATGCCACCCTGCTGGCTCTGCCGCCGGTCGATGCGATGCGGGCGCTGATCGCCCGGCTGCCCGACGGTGAGGACTTCGACACCGCACTCGGTCTGCTGGCCGCGCCTGCGGTTTTCCTGCCCGCGATCCTGCGCCTCCAGCGCGGTGAAGAGCCAATCGCGCCCGACGCCTCGCTACCCCAGGCGGCCGATATCCTGCGCATGTTGACCGGAAAATTGCCAAGCCCGGAGCAGGCAGCGGCCCTCGATGCCTATCTCGTGACGATTTCGGACCATGGCCTCAACGCTTCGACCTTCGCATCACGCGTCATCGCCTCGACGCAGGCCGGCCTCACCTCCTCCGTGCTGGCGGCACTCAGCGCGCTGAAGGGGCCGCTGCATGGCGGCGCGCCCGGTCCGGTCCTCGACATGCTGGATGCGATCGGGACGGCCGAGAATGCCGGGCAATGGCTTGGTCAGGCGCTCGACCGTGGCGAAAGGCTCATGGGCTTCGGCCACCGCATCTACCGTGTCCGCGATCCTCGCGCTGACGCGCTGAAAGGCGCGCTGAAGCCGTTGATCGCGTCAGGACAGGTGAACCGCGCCCGTGGCGAACTCGCCGAAGCAGTGGAGGCCGCCGCACTGGCGATTTTGAAGCGGCGCAAACCGAACCGGCCGCTCGACGTCAATGTCGAATTCTACACCGCGCTGCTGCTCGAAGCGCTCGGCTTTCCCCGTGAGGCCTTCACCGGCGTCTTCGCGATCGGGCGTACGGTGGGATGGCTGGCGCATGCGCGTGAACAGGCGCTCGACGGCCGGCTGATCCGTCCGCGTTCCGTCTATATCGGACCGTTGCCAGCCGCTGCCTGAAGGTGAATTCGGCGGCAGGATATGCCCCTGCCGCCGTTCGTTGGCCGCCGACGAAGGCGGTATGGGCATGCGTCAGACGAGACGGCTCTGTTCCGTCGCCGCTTCGATGAAGCTTGCAAACAGCGGATGCGGGTCGAGCGGCCGGCTCTTCAGTTCGGGATGGTACTGTACGCCGATGAACCAGGGATGATCGGGATATTCGATCGTCTCCGGCAGCACGCCGTCAGGCGACATGCCGGAGAAGACGAGGCCGCAATTCTCCAGCCGGTCCTTGTAGTCGATATTGACTTCATAGCGATGGCGATGACGCTCGGAAATATCGGTCGAGCCGTAGATTTCCGAGATCTTCGTGCCCTTCTTCAGAGCCGCCTTGTAGGCGCCGAGACGCATGGTGCCGCCGAGATCGCCGGCCGCCGTGCGCTTCTGCAACTCGTTGCCCTTGACCCATTCCGTCATCAGGCCGACCACCGGCTCTTTCGCCGGACCGAACTCCGTCGATGAAGCGTCCGTCACATCGGCCAGATTGCGGGCGGCTTCGATGACGGCCATCTGCATGCCGAAGCAGATGCCGAAATACGGCACCTTGCGCTCGCGGGCGAAGCGCGCCGCTAGGATCTTGCCCTCGGAACCGCGTTCGCCGAAGCCACCGGGCACGAGAATGCCATGGACCTTTTCGAGATAGGGCGCGGGATCTTCCTTCTCGAAGATCTCGGACTCGATCCATTCCAGCTTGACCTTGACGCGATTGGCGATGCCGCCGTGATGCAGCGCCTCGATCAGCGACTTATAGGCATCCTTGAGGCCGGTATATTTGCCGACGATCGCGATGGTCACCTCGCCTTCCGGCGTGCGGATGCGGTTGCAGACCTCTTCCCACTGGTTGAGACGCGGCTTCGGCGCCGGCTCGATGCCGAAGGCGGCGAGCACTTCGTCGTCGAGGCCTTCCTTGTGGTAGGCCATCGGCACGTCGTAGATATTGGCGACGTCGAGCGCCTGGATGACGGCGGACGGGCGAACGTTGCAGAACAGCGAGAGCTTGCGGCGCTCGGCTTCCGGGATTTCGCGGTCGGCGCGCACCAGCAGGATATCGGGATGAATGCCGAGCGCCTGCAGTTCCTTGACGGAATGCTGCGTCGGCTTGGTCTTGAGCTCGCCGGCCGCCGGAATATAGGGCATCAGCGTCAGGTGGACGTAGACGGCGGTGCCGCGCGGCAGGTCGTTGCCGAGCTGGCGGATCGCTTCCATGAAGGGCATCGCCTCGATGTCGCCGACCGTGCCGCCGATCTCGCAGATGACGAAATCGTAGTCGTCATTGCCCTCGATCACGAAATCCTTGATCTCGTTGGTGACGTGCGGGATGACCTGCACCGTCGCGCCGAGGTAATCGCCGCGCCGTTCCTTGTCGATGATGTTCTTGTAGATGCGGCCGGTGGTGATGTTGTCGGTCTTGGTCGCCGAACGCCCCGTAAAGCGTTCGTAGTGGCCGAGATCGAGATCGGTTTCCGCGCCGTCGTCGGTGACGAAGACTTCGCCGTGCTGGGTCGGGCTCATCGTGCCCGGGTCCACGTTCAGATAGGGATCGAGCTTGCGAAGCCGTACCCGATATCCACGGGCCTGCAGCAACGCTCCGAGAGCCGCGGCCGCAATTCCTTTTCCGAGGGAGGAAACCACGCCGCCAGTGATGAATACGTATCGCGCCATGGGATTCACCGGATACCTTTTCAAAAACGATTCCACCAGCCCAAAAATTCTTTTCCAGAACTTTTGGAGCGCGCCGCGGGAATCTGAACAAAAGAAAACCGGCAGACCCGAGGGCCTGCCGGCGGTTTATGTCGAAGCCCGGTTTACTGTCCCGTCGGGACGCCGGAGGGCTGAGTCGGTGCGGCCGGAGCTGCGGGCGTTGCCGGAGCAGTCGCGGCCGGTGCCTGGGTTGCAGGCGCAGACGTCGCCGGAGCCTGGGCGGCCGGTGCCGGAGCGGCAGCGCCGCCGTTCGGAACGCCGTTGCCGGTCGGCTGGGCCGGAGCCTGTGCGCCGCCGCCGAGCGAATCGAGAATGCCGTTGCCCTGGCCGCCCGTTGCCGGAATACGGTCGAGAATGTCGGTCGGACGGCCTTCGTAACGCGTCAGGATGCCGAGGCCGAGCGAGGTGAGGAAGAACAGGGTCGCAAGGATCGCGGTCGTGCGCGTCAGCGCATTGGCCGTGCCGCGGGCCGACATGAAGCCCGAACCGCCGCCGATGCCGAGGCCGCCGCCTTCAGAGCGCTGGATGAGCACGACGCCGACGAGGGCGAGCACGATCATGAGATGGATGACAATCAATACTGTCTGCATGGGTCCAGTCCTGCCCGCCTGGAGACGGACATAAGTAAGAATTCTGGCGGCTCTTTACATGAGGCTCTCGCCTATTCCAAGCCCTTCGGTCAGGAATAAACCGAGCAATGAACAATGTCTCAGGCGAGCAGCGCCTCATAGGCCCGGTAGATGGCGAGGAAGTCGGCGGCTTTCAAGCTTGCCCCGCCGATCAGCGCGCCGTCGACATTGGCGATGCCGAGCAGTTCTCCGGCATTGGCGGGTTTGACCGAGCCGCCATAGAGAAGGCGCATCTTGCGGCCTTCGTCGCCGAAGCGGGCCACGAGCTCTGCGCGCATGAAGGCGTGCGCCTTTTCGACGTCGGCTGATGTCGGCGTCACACCGGTGCCGATCGCCCAGATCGGCTCGTAGGCGATAACGGTGTTTTCGGCGGTCGCGGCATCGGGAACCGAGGCGGAAAGCTGGCGCTTGATGACGTCGAGTTCCTGCCCGGCGCGGCGTTCGTCGGCCGTCTCGCCGATGCAGATGATCGCCGTCAATTCCGCGGCAAAAGCCGCTTCGGCCTTGGCGCGCACCAGATGGTCGGTCTCGGCATGGTCGGTGCGCCGCTCGGAATGGCCGACGATCACATAGGTGCCGAAGCTGTCGGCGATCATTTCGGCGGAGATGTCGCCGGTATGTGCGCCGGATGGTTTCTGGTGGCAGTCCTGCGCGCCGATCGCAAGCGGGCTGTCGGTGCAGAGCGCGGTGGCCACGTAAAGCAGCGTCGTCGGCGGGCAGATCAGCGCCTCGACCTTGTTGGCGAGCGGCGGGCGAACGCCCTCGGCGATCGCCTTGATCTGATCCAGGGAGGCACGCGTGCCGTTCATCTTCCAATTTCCCGCCACGAGCGGGCGCACATCAGGGGTCATGCCGGCCTTCCAAAATCTGCTTATGCCTGCGGCAATATCAAAAGCTTGCGGCAAAGAAAAGCATCATGCCCTTGACGTAAGGGAAATCTCTGCGTGCTCGCGCATATTTTCTGCCAAAAACCGTCATTAGCCGGCAAGAATCCAGTTCAGCACCCTGCGCCAGTCGATCATCCGGATCGGCGTTCCGTGGTTGCCGGTCTGAAACAGCGTGAAGCGCGTTGGATACTTCGCCTTGCGCAGGCTCTCGAACAGCGCCTGCTGGTCGGTTGCGGCGTAGACCGGATCACGGCTGCCATGCGCAAACCAGAGCGGCAGCTTGGCCTTGTAAAACGCGCTCCTGGTGAAATCGGGATCGGTGACCCCGCTCATAACAAGCATGCCCTTCAGCCGCTTGACGCTGTCGCCGTCGCGCGCAACGCCCCAGCAGACCTGGCTGCCCATCGAAGCGCAGGAAAGGACGATCGGCCGGCCAGGCGATTGCGCGCCGGCATAACGGATCAGGCCTTCGATCGCGGCAACGCCGTTGCTGTCGAAGCTCCTAACCGTCGGCGAATAATAGACGCCGCCATTGCCGGCGACGAGGTTCTTCAGCCGGTTGAAATTGCCGCCGAAGCTGTAGTCGTTGGCCCCGAGCCGCCGGTCGCCGTCGCGGCCGTGAATGAAGATCACCGTGAACGCGGCGTTCTGAGCTGGTCCCACCCTGGTGACATCGAGCCTGATGCCGTCGAGAGAGAGGGTTTCGTCGACTTGAGCCTTGCGGATGCCGAGCGAGACATATTTTTGCTGCGCCCGCTTTTCCGGGATCTGGTCGCGGCCGTTGATATCGCGCATCTCGTCATAGCCGATCACCTCGAAGGCGCCGTCGTCGCTTGTCTGCAGCACGGCCTGTTTCGAGAAGAGATCGTCCTTGAAAGGTGGCAGCGCGTCGGCCGCCCGCGCCGGTCCGCCGGCGGAAAGCGCGGCTGCGGACAGCAAAAAGGCCGCAATTGCTGATATAACGGTGCAATGACTTGTGGACATTCGCATGCGGATGGTTTCCTGAAGCCTGCCGCCGCTTGCCATTCCGCGCCCGGCAACGCAAATCATGTCTGAAAAAGCCGCCGAATAGGCGGTGTCGCGTATAGAGGTGCTTTCTGGCAGAATCTGCCCGATTCGCAAACGTGACGTGAAATGCGGTGATTTTGGGCCGGCGCGGATGCCAGCTCGAAACAGGATGAAGATCTGAACGGTTCCATGGACGACAGCAACGACCTTTTTTCCGGAATGCCCCTCTCTGAAAAACGCGAGGAGGCCCAGAAACCTGCCGCCCAGGCCGAACGGCCGCCGGTAACGGATGTGCCCGTCGCCTCGCGCCCGGCGCCCGCCGCCTCGAACGCGGATGAATATGGCGCCTCGTCGATCCGCGTCCTAGAAGGCCTCGAGCCGGTGCGCATGCGCCCCGGCATGTATATCGGCGGCACCGACGAAAAGGCGCTGCATCACCTCTTTGCCGAAGTCATCGACAATGCGATGGACGAAGCCGTCGCCGGCCATGCCAATTTCATCGAGGTCCATCTCGATCTGCAGGGTTATCTCACGGTCTCCGACAACGGCCGCGGCATCCCGGTCGAGAACCATCCGCAGGTGCCGGGCAAATCGACGCTCGAAGTCATCATGACCAAGCTGCATGCCGGCGGTAAGTTCGACGGCAAGGCCTACGAGACCTCGGGCGGCCTGCACGGCGTCGGCGTTTCGGTCGTCAACGCGCTCTCCGACTTCCTCGAGGTCGAGGTGGCGCGAAACCGCAAGCTCTATCGCCAGCGTTTTTCCCGCGGCCTGCCGCAGGGCGGGCTCGAAGAATTGGGCGACGTCCACAATCGCCGCGGGACCCGCGTGCGCTTCCATCCCGACCCCCAGATCTTTGGGGATCACATGAAGTTCGACGCCGGCCGCGTCTTTCGCATGGCGCGCTCCAAGGCCTATCTCTTCGGCGGCGTCGAAATCCGCTGGAGCTGCGAACCGGGCGTTTTGCCGGAAGGTTCCGAAGTTCCCGACAAGGCCGTCTTCCACTTCCCCGGCGGCCTGAAGGACTACCTGCAGGCGACGATGGGCAAGGAATTCACCGTCACCCGCGAAATCTTCGCCGGCAAGACGGAGAAAACCAGCGGCCACGGTTCGATGGAATGGGCGATCACCTGGTATGGCGGCGATCCGCAGGTACATTCCTACTGCAACACCATCCCGACCCCCGAAGGCGGCACGCATGAGGCCGGCCTGCGCATCGCGCTGACCAAGGGCCTGAAAGCCTATGCCGAGCTGACGCAGAACAAGCGCGCCGCGCAGATCACCACCGACGACGTGATGATCTCGGCCGTCGGCATGCTGTCGGTCTTCATCCGCGAGCCGGAATTCGTCGGCCAGACAAAGGACAAGCTGGCGACCGTCGAGGCCCAGCGCATCGTCGAGAATGCGCTGCGCGATCCCTTCGACCATTATCTCGCCGACAATCCGAACGAGGCGGCCAAGCTACTCGACTGGGTGATCGAGCGCGCCGAGGAGCGCCTGCGCCGCCGCAAGGAAAAGGAAGTCAACCGCAAGACGGCCGTGCGCAAGCTGCGTCTGCCCGGCAAGCTTGCCGACTGCTCGCAGAACACGGCCGAAGGCGCCGAACTCTTCATCGTCGAGGGTGATTCGGCAGGCGGTTCGGCCAAGCAGGCGCGCAATCGCGCCAACCAGGCGATCCTTCCTCTGCGCGGCAAGATCCTGAACGTCGCCAGCGCCGGCCGCGAAAAATTCGGCGCCAACCAGCAGCTCGCCGATCTCATCCAGGCGCTCGGCTGCGGCACACGCTCGAAATACCGGCAGGAAGACCTGCGCTACGAGCGCATCATCGTCATGACCGATGCCGACGTCGACGGCGCCCATATCGCCTCGCTGCTCATCACCTTCTTCTATCAGGAAATGCCGGAGCTGGTGCGCGGCGGCCACCTCTTCCTCGCCGTGCCGCCGCTCTACAAGATCACCCAAGGGGCGAAATCCGCCTATGCCCGCGACGACAATCATCGCGCCGAGCTGATGCAGACGGAATTCAAGAGCAAGGCCAAGGTAGAGATCAGCCGCTTCAAAGGTCTCGGCGAAATGATGCCTGCCCAGCTCAAGGAAACCACCATGGACCCGTCCAAGCGCACCCTGCTGCGGGTGCTGATCGACGAGGTGGATTTCGAGGGCACCCGCAGCGCCGTCGACGACCTGATGGGCACCAAGCCGGAAGCCCGCTTCCGCTTCATCCAGGAGCGTGCGGCTTTCGCCGAAAACCTGGATATTTAAATGAGAAATCGAAGCTAATTCTGGCCAAAAACCTCTGAAATTGGCCATTTCCGACAGAAGAAATGGCCAACACTATATAGGAGGCCTTCCGGGCACCAAAAAGTGCCCGGAAAATGCTTCGAGGAACAAATAGTGAAACAATCGCAAGAGTAGCCAACGGCGACGCGAAGATACCATTTAGCATTGGGGTCCGCCCGGAAGGCGATTTAGAAGGAAGTTGAATGGGAGGCGAAGACCCTCGCTGAGGTTCTTGCACTTCCGCGCATCGCGGTGACCCGGCCACCGAAACACGAACTGCTGGCTGTGGGCAAGGTGCCGCATGACTGCCACGCGAACTGCGCCGCTCACGAAGCGAACGATCCCGATGGCGAGAGCCGACACGTTTGCGGTTGGCTGATCAATCGCTCGGACGTTATCCTGCATTCGGTTGTGGAGATCCGCGGACAGTGGCTTTGCATGACACCGCAGCAACGTGAGGGCCCTGCAAGATTCCACTTCACTCCGGACGCGGCTATTGAATGGCGCGCCGCGGTAAACGGGAAAGAGCCTTTCCGCGGCGGCATGCAGGTTCCTCAGGGGCTTCGGAGCCATCCTGAACAACATATCCGGATGTGGGAACGGTTCCGAGACCTGGTTGCTTCGGGCATGCCGGTGGTCGAGGCCCGGCAGGTTGTCGATGACACTCTCGGCGCGGAGCTTCGCCAGATGCCTCAACTGATCTGACCTGTCACGGGCACTACTCAATCTGGTGGCGACCTTCCAAAACGCAGTGCCAGCCAAGAAACCGAGGAAAAGGCCAAACGGCTTCCAGAACCGCCTAACTGAGAAACTCACGCTGGTCCTGGCAAAATGCCGCTGAAACTGGCCATTCTTAAAGGAAAGGCCACTGCATACCACAATCCCAGGCACTTTCGGCCTGGGATTTATTGAAAGACGAGATGAGATATTGTTCTGCCAGTGATTGCGAGTGTCCGATTAGGGGAAGCTCGTGAGATCCATGGCGCCCAAGTACAGCCGAAGAGTAACGTGCTGATGCGAAGTCCGAGGTTAGACCCGTCTAATTAGGGGGCGATCTTCGAAATTGTAAACATGATCTGATGTGGGACTTCAGTACGACCCGAGAGATCCACTGTAAGCCTCTGGAAATTCCACGAACGCTCTTCGACCATGCCCTTGTCTTCCACGTTATCAAATAGCATCCATCTGGGCAGCTTGAAATCCTTGTCGATCCGTCGCGAAACCTCCAGTCTTTTTTGAAGTCCTCGAGTTGGCTGTCGATCCTTCTGTTCAAATCAGCCATCGCTGTTTCACGACCGGTAGACACGGATGGCGACCCTCAGCCGAAATCCAGATGCTCATTTTTTCAACGACGAGAACATCGAGTCGATGTCGGCATTCGAAAAGGGTCTTTCGGAAGCTTGGCGATGATCCAAGGACTCAGTCTCCAGCCGCGCATGCCGGAGTTCTTGATATCGTCCCCTCTCATCCCGGAGGTGATAGAGCGTAGTGATCCGATCCTCGAGCTCGTCTCTTTTCCAGTAGCCGATCGATTTGGGTACCAAGTTTTCAATTTTCTCGATCTCGTCGAGCCAATCCTCGATCACCTGCACTGGGTCGTCATGATCGGCGATGGAACTCAGACTGATGGCATCGATCGCCTCCTCGGCCGCCTCCTCGAAGTTTCTGTAAAACTGCTCCGACATCTGGAGTCTGGCCGAGGCGAGGCCCGACGCGAGATCGGCGAGATCCTGAAGATCCATCACTTCCTCTCTTTCGGACGACACGAACCTGTATATCTCCAGGCGCAGGTATCTCCCAAAAGCCTTGGCGTAAGGCAGATGGTGGTAGGTCCCGCCGTCAAGCTCATCGATAAGAAGGGGAAGCCTTCCCTCGCTTATCCAGAAGAGACGTCTGGCGCTCTCCCTTCTCAAGCGTTCGCAATAACTCAAGTCGCCGGCTGCCATGATGAGTTCGCCGACAGCCTTAGCAAAGTCGTGCAGGAAAACGTGGCCTGTCACCTCTCCGCCGATGATTGCGTCCAGCAAGGCCTTGGCCGCCACCGCTCGCGTCTCACCGGAAGCTTTCGTGTCGATTTTTTTCCATAGTGTTACCGCACCGTTGATCGTCGATACACATGGGGCGAGCGTTGACAGAACCGTTGGGTCCGCGGTTTCCCGAGACAGGTAGTCCTGAACGGACGGGTTAATGAAGTTCGCGCGGCTTTCGTTGATCAGCACGAACGAAGATTTCACTTCCCGAAGTGTGTCTTCGAAGACTGAGGTGCGAAGATCTTCTTTCGGAAGGACTCCGAATTTGACGATCGCTCGTTCAAAGAACGGCCGAAGAATGTCGAGTTTTACACTTGGTCCTGCGAACCGCTCCTGGTCTGCGAAATACATGCAGAACAACAGGACTTGGGCCTTCTTGCTGATATGATGCCTGAAAGCCTTATCCCAGATCTTATTCGGGCTCCTCAGCGTTTCCAGGAAAGCCTGCGGGTACTCCGTCGACGGCACGTCGCGCTGTCTCAACTCGTCGGTCATCCAGTGGATGATGCGGGGCATGTAGTTGGGATGATCCACTATCTCGCGAATGGTCGAACCATGCAGAAGCGCCTGGATCGCAGCTTCGTCGATTTCCGAATGGTAGAGGTGATTGTACAGGATTCGCGCTTTCAGTTCCCTCGTATAGTTGGAGAGGTCCAGCACCATCTCGGAGACTTCAACCTTCGTGTCGTCGATCGACTCGGAGAGCACGCGAGCCGCCTGCAATATGTAGGAACGTGTCGTAAGGATGAACCGCTTCGCCTTGTCCCGGTGAACCATTGACATGAAGCGAACGATCCGATTTTCGTCGCGCGCCAAGGATGCCGGATCGAGCCGTATTTTCCCGAGGAAGTCGTCAAAGACGAACACCTGCTGACTCTCGCGCCGGAACGCCCGAAAACCATCGTCAATCGAGGTGATCGAAACAAGCTCCCAGCCGTCATCGCTGTATTCGGCGGCGAGCACTTGCGCTAGCGTCGTTTTGCCAACACCCGGCGGTCCGGAAACAATTAAGCAGTGCGTTGCCTTTAGAATCTCGGCGGATTTGCCGAGACTGGGATTGGCAACATAGACCTTCAGGATCCGCTCGATCTCGTCGTAGGTCGCCTCGGTGAACACGGCGATGTCGCTCGTCAGCAATCTGTCGAGCACGGCCGCGCTCGACAGCCAAAGCTTAATGTTCTTTCTCTCCACCTTTGAATAGTCGGCCAAGTAGCCATTTAGCTCGGCGCGGCCCCAGATATTCGACGCAGTCACCGACTGATGGTCTAGGATCGAGACTAGAATGTCTTTTCGGCCCGGTGTTAAGGGTTGGGACGTAAGAAAATAGTATGTTTTGGGATTCAGCTTCAGAAGGTTCTTCTTCTCGGCCGTGGCAGCCTTCTGAAGATCCGTCCACGAGCTGTTCTTGTAGTGCTTGGCCTGAAGAATGATGTCGCCATCAGCACGGCTATGCCGTCCATCGATACCGCGATCGGCGCCTTCGGAGAATCGCTCGAATCCGAGACCTGTTACCGCTGCGACCAAGTCGACACACAGGCTTTCGAACTCAACGGGAGACAAATTTGCAAAATCGTATCGATCGGACATCTGCGCGCGAATCCATGAGAAGCAACGATCTCACTGATAGCGTGATGTCAGTTCATCGATCCAGACCACAATCGCGCAAGATTTCTACAATGCTACCACATAGCTGCGGCTCTGTGGTAGCAAGGCGCCCATATTAGACCTCTCGAAGATACAGATCGCAACCGGGATAGCTCCCAGGTCGCAGCCGATCTGGACCGAAGGTCAATTCGATGTCGTCATCATTCTCGGATGGATGGGGCCCTTATTCCACAACTAAATCCGACGCCGAACGATGTGACCGAACAACGGCGTCGCTCCATTCGTGATGCGGAGTGTATGAGCCAACAACGCACTTCGCTGTGAGAAATGGCGTGTGAAAACTCGCAATCCGTTGCATGTCTGGTCGCCACTAATATTATGACGTGATTGCATAGGGGAACGTCTGCGCTTGGCGGTATTTGAACAGTCTCAACTTGAAGCAATTGCCGACGCCCTCGGCGACACTGGGGATGGCCTGACCGGTACCGAGATCGGCCACCTGTTGTCCATGACCGAGATCACGGACACTGATCCGACAATGACCAAGCGGAAACGGCTGTTCAATGCGTTCGCTCATGACCAGAACAAGAGGCGAGACCGCTCCCGGATTATCGGCTTCATCCGAAAGGCAATGAAACCCGCACGTTTTTCCCGCGAACCGCACCGCTTTGAGCCGATGCGGGCACGCTTAAACCGCGCCCTCGCCTTTAGCGGGCTTGCCGTAGACGAAGATGGCACTCTGGTTTCGACGTCGGCGGCCAAGACTCTGAGCGAGGCCACCCGAAGGGCACAGGAATTGCGTAAAGATCTTGCATCACGCGGCGTGCATCCGGATGTTCTGAAATTTTGCCGCGAGGAATTACTGGCCGACAATTATTTTCACGCCGTACTTGAGGCGGTGAAAAGCGTCGCCGAGAAAATTCGGCAGCGTACGGGGCTAATGGATGACGGCGGCGGCCTTGTCGATCATGCTTTCGCAGGAAATCCGCCGATGCTTGCGATCAACGCGCTGCTGACGGAGAGCGAGAAGAGCGAACAAAAGGGCTTCGCAAATCTACTCAAAGGAACGTTCGGCATGTTCCGCAACACGACCGCGCACGCTGCCAAAGTAAACTGGACGATGTCGAAGGCAGATGCCGAGGATTTGTTCTCACTGGTGTCGCTCATCCATCGCAGAATTGACGCTGCTGTTATGCCCCCGAGGGCGTAGGCAGCCCTCAAATTTTCAGGGGAGGTATCTTGCCTTGAATTCAAGAACCTTTTGCCGTCCGTCCGCAAGCTCTGACGCTCCTCCACCTTGCGCACCACCGACGTATGTGCTCTGCGAGAACAGTCGTTTAGCTCATGGAGTGCCAGATGCCGCTCGCCGACCACCCGAATTACCCGATCACAGTGGCGACTTGCGAGGACCGTAACCAGGACAGGCGTCTCCACGCATTGGTTCCGGAGCAAGGCGGGACCGCAGCCCTGTTTCGGTTCCATGACCCGTTCGGGCTTCGAAAGGCCATAGTGCCCATTTTCCAAGCGGACCGCGACAATATACTCACAGGGATGGGTACGGGGTTCGCACTGGATCCATGGGGCAGTTTCCTCACTGCGGATCACGTCACGGACTTCTTGCGCGAGGGGACCAACCAATCGGGCCAGACGACCATTCGGACCGACGTCAGGGCTCTGACGTTGCTGGGCATGGGGCTGGTCTTCGGCGAGGTGGGCGTTCCACCAGAGGCGCTGGGTCTCATGGCTTCCCTCCGAACGCCTCTGGTGGAAGTGGAGGATCCCTTGAACTTCATCACCGCAGCTTCCACGCGTCCTATCGATGTCACCTTTCTGAACGCAGCGATGTCTCCGCCCTCGGACATGATAGGAAACCTGCCCCTGCGACGCCATCCGAGCACTCCCGGAGTCGGAGAGCTGGTAGTCGCCGTCGGCTTCCCCGAAATCAAGCTTGCCCACGGAGCAGCACCGGACCTTCCGACGTCGATCACCGAGGGAATGTTCGCCGCTTACGGCGTTGTCACGCGGCACCACCCCGAAGGCCGCGACCGTTCCGCTCCGACCCCGGTCTTCGAGGTGCGGGCGAACTGGCCGTCGGGCATGTCCGGCGGCCCCGTGTTTAATGCCGTTGGCGAAGTCATCGGGCTGGTGAGCAGGAGCATTGCGCCCGCCGGCGGCGAGGAGTTGGGTACTGCATGGGCGACATGGCTGGCAGCTTCCATTCCGCCGGAGCATCCGACGGTTTCGTGGCCGGAAAGCATTGACCCCGACGACCCCCATTTTCGCAGGGCTTGGGGTGCGTTGAGACTGGATCCTTGGACACTCGAGGGCTTCCCCTCCACCCAAGCAGACGCGACGGCACTGGTAGCTTCACTGGGCGATGGTTTCGAGGCCCGGATTGTCAGCCAGCGGCTTGGCACCGAGACGTATAGCACCACCTCGCTCGCATGAGACGTGCCGAGACCGCGTTTCACCTAACGCGCCACCGGTCCGATCTTTCGCAGCTCATCTCTCGTGACCTCGCGTTCGGCCGGCATCTCGAGGATGAGTTCGACATCCGCGCGACGGCGGGCCACGTTTTTACCAGCTCCAGCGGCCAGAAGAGCCTCCAAAGCTATGATATCAGGGTTGTCGACCGGGGTACCGAAGGGTTCGGCTCCGATAGCAGAAAGGACCTGGATCCCTTCATTTCCTCGAGCAGCCGGATGGTGTAGTTCCGTAATCGGTGCTGGATCGTCGTGTCACGGTACAATCGTGTAGCGACTTGGCGATCCACCGAGGAAACTCGGTGAAAGCGGCACCAGGAAAGGAGTCCCACATGGGTCGCCACGAAGGGCGAAGCGCGTGACGGTTGGGGAGGAACCATTGGCGGCACCCGCCACTTCACCATCACTTGGTCGGATCGAAGTACAATGGCACGATCGTATGACGAACGCGAAAGTTTCGGCCTGTCCCCACGTGGACATGTGTAGATCGCCGGAACAGGCCGCCGTTGATAGTGCCATCGAAATTTACATCTTTCCGCGCCGCCTCAAGCCTCGTCTGGTACTCCGCCAACACTAGGTCGGCCCGTTGCCCGAAGCAGTAGATGAGCATTTCGCCTGCATCCTGTCCGGGTAGTCCGGTGGTGTAGCGTCGGTCAAGCTGTTCGAAGCCGCCGAGGAGCCAATCATAGTCTTTGTGGATCTTCGCTTCCGCGATCCAGAGAAAGTCGCCCTTCGCTTCGACGATAATATCGCAATGTCCCCCGTACTGCGTGTCGTGCGCGGCATCGAAACCCATGGCTTTCATAAATGTGACGATCTCGATGGACAGCCCGTCCTCGGTCATTTTCTGTTTTACATGACGGGTCTTCACGAGTTCCTGGACACTCCAGTCGACGGCACGCTCCACGAGCGCAAGGCGTTCGTCGTGGGTGTCTGCGAGAACCATCTCTAGCATGATGGTGCCCGACGTCGACTTGGCGAGTGCGCCCCTGAGGTACGCCAGGGAATCCTTGTAGTCAGTCATGCGTCAGTTCGCGCTGAAGCTCTTCCGTAGGTGTGAAGAACGGGATCAAATGGGACTCGAAATCGGGAACTGCCTCCCCAGTCCCCGGGTGGATCAGCATTCCGGTCTTTCGGGCCTCCGCGAATTCCTCCGGAGTCAGTTCGTGCTCGGTATCGTCGTCGTCGATGAGCATGGCATGCGACTCCAGAATCGCGAGCCTTGATCCTGTGAGAAGGTTGATGGCTGCGAGCAATTCCGTATCGATGGCTTCCCGTCCCGCCGCTTGCGACAAGGTAGTGAAAGTCAGGAACTGGAGTTGATCGAGAGGTTTCGATGCGACGAAGTCTATGATGTCGAGGCACACCGATCCGACTGGAAGCTCTCCCCAGCGACTGCGAAATTCTTCCCTGATCTCCCCAAGCGTCACGTCAGCCTCCGGTGATTATCTGCCGAGGTGATGTGCGATCCGGGACCTGACGTGATCATAATCGTCACTTCCCATGCATCGACGGATTACAACGCGATCGAGTACCGGCTTGCTCGAGCCGGCAGCTCTTGAATTGCTGTTCAGACCGAGTTCGGGTTCGGACGCAAGTTTCTTTCCGATGACCCGGTGCCAGCGGATGCTAAGCTTGAAGGGTTCGATCGGCGTATCGAGTGCAGCCTTCCCGCCTTTGTGGTACGTTTCGTTCCGAAGATCAAGTTTCCTTCTCCGCATCTTCTCGTGCTTCAGGGAAGCAGTGGTGGTCCCGAAACCGAGTTCTACGACCGTGCCTTCGGATCCGTCGCTGTACATCCTGTCGATCAGGGGAAACATGTTGATTGGCTCGGGTACCACGGCCCCTGTCAATCGGACGAGTTCTGCAATGACCATCTTCCGGGCGGCGATCGCGACTTCCGACAGGGTACCCTCCGGGAAGTCGATGCGCACGTCCAACGTCTCTCCCTCGATGGGGATCCATATCACGTCGAAAGCATGGAAGCGGATGGTCTTTACGCCAATGACTTCCTCATAATCGTCGAAGACGGAGGTCATTTCCGCGTCCAGGGATTCGACATCTATCCGCTCGCGAACGGTGGTCACCCGGGCGGAGGAGAAGACGACAGCCAAGCCGCCTTCCTGGGTTTCAACCGAGGTCAGGACGAGACCTGCGGGAGCCGCCTTCAACTCGTCCTGCGACAATGTAGAAGGGTATCGCCGCGAGAAGACTGTATCCTGCGGCTCGAGGCCCGCAAGCTTCTCGCGCATCGGTCCGAGGGTCGCAGCATCGAATTCGTAGAAGCTGACCAGTTTCTCGCCGCAGATCTGGTGGGATTTGAGGGCATCGAGAAGTTCGTCGATCTTCTCCTCGCTCTTGCTTGGGTTCTCCGCAATTTTATTGAGGGTATTGTTCCATCCCTGACCGCGCGTGATGCCAATATCCGCGAATATCCTGCGTCCGACGGGCCATGGTGCACGTTCACGAAGACTTTTCAGTACTTCCGAGACAGGCAGGTCCATATTTAATGCTCCAAGGATTCGTTTACGGAGAGACTATCCCCAAGACATCGCAAGTCCAGATGAGTTCGGCGTTGCGCACATATTTGGATCAACGGGTCGACGGACACCCGCGGCGCCCGTCTGGAACCGCGGCAGCCTCAGACGAATGGCATCAGCGAATTCGCATACGCAGATGGACCTGAAAGCGCTCGATGCTGTCTATCCGAACGGCTCCATGCGCAAAACCTTAGCATCCAAGATGCCGTGAGGCACGCGCGAGATGCCGCTCTTTCGCCGGCCGGCATCGCACCCTGGAATAGTGGTGGCAGTTGCTACGCAATTGCGGACTTTTCCTTCTGGGAAATCTTCCTTCGGAGTCCGTCCCATCCCAATCAATTTTCTGTTCATTAGGCAGGCGCCAGGGCGTTTCCGGAAACCAGCATCCCGTCTCGGATCGACAGCTCACCATGGGACTTAAGCGCTTCGATGCGAGCAACGATCACGTCTCGCAACTGGCTACTGGTTGCCTTGAAGCCCAAGCCGCGGGCGACAGCGTTCACGGCCTCGTTCTCCGTAGCACCCAGGCTCGTGGAAATGAGAGAGGTCAGTCCCTGATCGATTTCCATCGGCGGAATCATCTCTATCCGGCGCAGGCTCGGCGACGTGACAGCGGTTCGGTCACGAACGCGGATTTCGGCGCCAGGCCACAGCAGGAATTCACCGGATCTGTAGACGTGCGCCGCATTGACTGCCGTATTGATGGCGTTGCCGACATGTGAATCGATCCGGTTGCCAGCACGCTGCAGCCCCCACGCTGTCCGGATGCGCGTGATCACCTCGTCCCGATGGATCGGGCCTTCTGCCTCCACCGTCTGCTTGATCAAACCAACGAGCACTCCAAGCGGCGCTTCGTGAAGCTCGGTTGTGGTGTTAGGTGTGAGCGAAACTTCCTCGTACAAAGGCGTCGTGCTCTCAAAGGAGACCTGCTGAAGGCCGATTTCTGTGACGTCCGCACGCTCGATCGTGATGACTTCGACAGGCACCGCCCTCGTTGCCGCATGAGCGACATGATCGCCGGACAGCGCGTTCGCTTTCGCTTGTTCAATTGCTGTCACGAGGCGGTCGAGTTCAGCCTTAGGGCGCTGAAACCAATCAGTGCTCCAGATCCGGTGGATCGTCCATCCGTGATCTTCGAGCACTGACTGGCGCAGCCGATCGCGGTCGCGCGCGGAGCGGGACGAATGGTATTCGGCACCATCGCACTCGATACCAAGCAGATAACGACCGGGGACCGCTTCGTCGGCAACGGCGAGATCGATGAAGAACCCTGCGATCCCGACCTGTGGATGAGCCTGATATCCCCTCTCCTGAAGAGCTGCCATGATCTGCTCTTCGAAGACGCTGTCCATCTGGCGATCAGTGCGCTGGCTCATCGACAGACGCCCGGTTCGCGCGTAGTGCAGGAACAGCTTGAAAGCGAAGACCCCCTTCCCCTTGCCGCGCTCAAGATCGATGTCATCATCTGTGATCGAGGCATAGACTTCGCAGCGGCGTTTTGCGCGGCTGATCAGAACGTTGAGGCGGCGTTCCCCACCTTCGGCGCCGAGCGGCCCGAAGCGCATGCTCATTGGCGCGCCACCCGGCCCCTTGGCGTACGCGACGGAGATCAGAATGACATCCCGTTCGTCGCCCTGCACGTTTTCCAGGTTCTTTATGAAGAACGGTTCGTGAGGATGCGAATGGAAGAACTCTTCCGTCTGCGGGTTCAACCGCCGCAGAAGTTCGAGCTGGTCCTGGATCTCTCGCCGTTGCTTGATCGAGAACGCCGCAACGCCTAGGGAAAGGCCGGGTGAATTAAGCGCATGCCGGATGATGGCTTCGGCAACCGCCTTCGCCTCCACCTTGTTCACTCCGTCTTCGAACGTCCCGCCTGGAATGTGGTTGAACCGCAGTCCCATCCCGGCCTCCTGGGTGTAAGGACTGGGAACGATGAACAACTTGCTGTCGTAGAATTGGGTATTGGAGACCGCAATGAGTGATTGGTGGCGGCTGCGGTAATGCCAGCGAAGCATCTTCTCGGGTAGACCGCGGGCAGAGAAGAGACCAAGAATGCTCTCGATATCGGAGACCTGCGCGCCGCCGTCGTCATCGTCATCCGACGTTCCGGACGTCATCTTTGAGAAGAATTTCGTCGGTGGTAGCTGTCTTTCGTCGCCGACGACCACGACCTGCTTTGCGCGAGCAACCGCACCCAGTGCATCCACGGGCTGGATCTGACTGGCTTCGTCCATCACGAGCAAGTCGAATTCCAAGACACCAGGCGGCAGGAACTGGGCGATTGACAGCGGGCTCATCATGAAGACTGGCTTCAATGCCTGAATGGCGAGCGAAGCCTTCTGCATGAGTTGCCGGATTGGCATGTGGTTGCGGCGCCGGGCCATTTCTCCACGAAGGATCCCGACAGGACCGAGGCCGCTGACCGCCGGGATGTTCCTGTGATGTGCCTTCACGACTTCAAGCCGAGAAATTCGCATGCGGTTCCGGTCGAGCGATGCGAATTCGTCAACCAGCCTGCTGTGGACTTCGCCGTCGAATCTCGTGAGATCCGGATCCTGCGAATGCTGATGGCGCAATATCGCCTCGTAGAAAGCCATCTCGAAGTACGGGATGACATCCGTTGTTGCGACCCGACCATCCTGGAGGCGCTCAACGACCAGACCGACGCCGAGATTTCCGGCGTCGTGAGCGCGTCCGTTGTAGGCAGCGTACTTCGAGAGCTGCTCGTCGCTCTCGATCCAGCGGGCGAGCTTTTCACCGATTGACGTGAGCGAGGCCTGGGCGACGTCGCTCTCGCCGAAGAGCACAGCAATATTCGCCTTCAGGAATTTCAGGATGTCTTGGAACTCGGCGGCAAACCGCTGGCCGTGCGATGCCGCAGCCTGCGCTTTATTCACAATATTAGTTCTATCGGTTACCTGGGAAGCAAGCATTCGAATATCACCATTCCGCGACATCCAGTCGAAAACGGCCGCAAGCTTCATCCAATCGGACTCTGCGCCATTCCAAAGGCCGTCGAACGCGGCGCGCCCGAGGTCACCGGAGTTCTCGACTGCCCGCTTGCGTGTCTGCGCGGCTGCGAGCAACTCCAAGGCGCCTATCCTGGCCGCGTTGTTTTCCGAAACACCCTTCATCAACGCCGCAATGGCGCGGTCGGCGGTCGCGATTTCCTTGAGGACTGCTGAAGCCTGCGTCAACACCGCCTCGTCAGGTCCGGCGGCAGCTTGAAAAAGCTGGGCCGTATCGTCACCAAGATCGGTCCAAAGAGAAATCATCAGCTTACGCATGTCCTCGAGCAGAGCTCTCACCTGCTCGCACCGCGTCGCCACCGATCCTTTGTCTGTCAACCTGCTGGCGATCTGCCGTGCTTCGGCCCCTACCCCGCGAAGACTGCGCATCCACAGTACGAGGTTCTCGAGAGGTTGAGGATCCGACTTTTCTCCCCGCCAGTCGGCGCCGAACGCACCGCGGCCCAGACTGTCACCGTCCTTGATCGCCGCGCGGGCCGCTTTGCCCTTTTGCAAGAGATCGAGCAGCCGGACCATTTCACTTGGATTGGTTTCCGACATCACAGTGCGGAGAAGAGCCTTGGACCTGCGCCAATCACCACTCAGGAACTTGAGGGCACGCTGGCCATGGATGGCCACAGCCGTTCGCGCAGCCGTCAGATCCATGTCCCAGGCTTGGTCGCTGACCTTGCCAGTCAATTCCGTCTTCATCTGGCGATACGTCGACACGGCCTCAGCGAGATCACTGGCTTGATCCAGGCCACGTTCCCAGATTGCTGCGACGAATGCGTCCGGGCTAGCGTCGGGTGCATCGGCGACTCTCTCGCCGATGGTCACCAGCCTGCCGATGGACCCAAGGGTGGCCGACGCGTTCACGCCGAGCATCTGCTTGAGCGATCCGGCGGCATTCAGGAACCTCGGCAACAAGGCATCAAGCTGCTCAATGGTCTGATGGCCTGATTGGGAAAACGACGCAGGCAGGCGCCGCAGCGTGGTCACAAGCGGCGAAGTCTCTGCTTCCCACGCAGCGTCATTAAACTGAGCTTCCACCTGCTCGGACAGGCGAAGGAACTCCGCTCCGTCACGAATGACGCTGACAATCTGCTGTGGAGAAACTTCCCATGCTGGATTGGCCAAGGCTTCAGACGATATCTCGGGCGGGCATGTCGCGAGACGTTCTGCAAGGATCCGAACTTCGTCGAATGACGCGACCGAATCCGCAGGCTCCCGGTGGAGGGCGTCTGTCACGTCCCTCGTAGAGTTCAAAAGGCTCGCGAGATCTCCGGAAGCATTGGTCAGGCGTGTCGTCAGTCTCTCGAGATCGAGTGGGCTAATGCCTGTGAGACCGACACCATGCCAGGCATGTTTCGATGGCAGGCCGATATCGTCAATTCGCTGCGCCAGTTCAGAAAGGATGGTGACTATTTGATCCTTTACGTCCTGGCTCCAACCGACAGCCGCTGGAAGTTCGATATCCGATGGCTGCAGGCCCATCCTACGCAAGCGCGTCAGGTGACCGATCACCTGGTAGGGCGTGAGGTTGTAGGGACGGTAGATCTGGTGCATCCGCTCCGGATGTGCATTCAGGCTATCTCTTGTTTCCAGCAGACGGCGGTCGTGGGCCTCGGCGGCCTCGCCCTTGGGGGCGCCGAGCTCCCATACGTGCTGCAGTTCGGCGAGAAGCGCACGCTTGTTGGCTTTGCTGGAGTGAAGTTCGAGACAAGCATCGCCAACATTTGCCTGATCGAGGCGTCGCTTTACGACCTCGAGAGCGGCCATCTTCTCGGCCATGAACAGGACTGTTTTCCCGTCCGCGACCGCTGCGGCAATGATGTTCGCGATCGTCTGCGACTTTCCGGTGCCGGGTGGCCCCTGGATGACAAGGTCGCGTCCGCGGCGGACCTCGTGGATAGCCACCGCTTGCGAACTGTCCGCATCGACGATGTGGGTCATCGCCTGCGGGGAGATATGTAAGTCGATCTTCGTATCATCGTTGAGAAGAGCGTCGCCGCGTTCGAAACCATTGGACACAAGTCCGGTGATCAGAGGACGCTCGGTGAATTTCCCGTCCGCGGGCCAAAGTGTCGGGTCAAGATCGCGGTACATAAGGAATTTCGCGAAGCTGAAGAATCCGAGAACGATGTCATCCGGCTGGACGGACCAGTCCGGCTTCACGGATACTGCCGATGCCACCTGGCTCGCGTAGGACTCGAAGGAGAATTCGTCGGTTGCCTCGAAGTCAGGCATCCGAATCTTATGAACCCGGTCGAGAAACGCCTCCAACGACAGGTTGGATGCAAAGTCCTCAGGACGCGCCTTCAGTTTAAAGCGTTCAGCCGCGCTACCGCGCATAAGCGAGACTGGTACGAGAACGAGGGGCGCATAACGGATGTTTTCCGCGTTCTGGGGGTCGATCCACTTTAGCGTGCCGAGCCCGAGGAACAGGATGTTGACGCCTTGCTCTTCTTCCAGAGTGCGGGCATCGAAGTACAGATCCAACAGGCGCTTCTGAAGAGCATTCGGAGTCATCCGGGTTTGAAGCTTAGTATCCGAATGCCGTGTCAGACGACCGCTCTCATCGCGGTCGTCGTCGTCTGGAAGCGCAAGCTCGATCAGGTCTTCGGCGTCCTCGCCGTCTTTCGGATCCCTTCCCTTGGCTCCAGCCAAGAAAGTCATGGACTTGCCTTCAGTGACGAGGACCCGAAAGATCTCGGCTGATTTCTCGTCCACGATGTCGATCGTCTTGGCGCTCTTGGAAAACCGGGGAACGTTCAGGAGTCTGTTTCTTGCCGACAAGTCCAGCAGCTCGGTTCGTGCCCGTTCAATTTTCGCCTCGACCGAGAGGTTGCTGTCGAAGATCGATTGCTCTGGACTTTCTACTGTATGTGTATTGTCAGCTTGCATAAATTCACCCCATTCCCATCATTGCAACTGATGCATAAAGTTGGGGCGGCGGTCCAGTAGCGAGAAAGCAACTTGGGCGATTATTTAGTGATTCCGCCTGAAGGGCGTCTTGAGGCGGCCAAGGCCGTGCAAGCGATGACCAGCATTTCGGTTGGCGCCATCAGGTGTGCGGTGCACGATGACTACTGAGTCATCTTGTCGTAGTGCGTTTGACACTCGATCGAGCTTGGGTGGCGGCGGGGTTCTTCGCTGCGCGCGTCGCCTTCTTACCGGGCTTTTTCGCGTCTGACGGATTGGACAGACCAACGGGAACCACGAACCTAATCTCGACTGCGGTGCGATCCAGATCGTCAAGCGGGGTGACTTGTACGGAATCCGTCAGTCGGAGAATATCGGCGTCCGATGCCGGGGTGTAGGCAACCAGCGTAAAAAAGACCCGCTGGCACATTGCGATGCCGTATCGGTTCGCTTGATAGGGCGCGTGTGCCTTGCTCTCGAATGGCTTCCGTCCAGCACCGACCTTGTTTTCAATCAAGCACCTCTCATCGATGATAACGTCCGTCTCGCCGCCAGCAAATTCCGCGCCCTCCTTGGCGTTTGCTTTCCGAGAACGCAGATGCCGAAGTAGTTGCATCTGAAGCTCTTGCTCCGAGGGATCGGACTTCGAAAGCTGAGGGTCGAGTATCCACACCCTGACGAATGACGACAGGTGTTCAATCCCGCGAGCGACAGCCAAGCGATCAGCATCGGACAGCCCTTGCGGCAGATAAGGCGGCCAGACTATAGAGCGGCGCCCTGATGATGCAACGATCACCGACCTCAGGTCGAAATCTCAACGAGAAACGCGCTCAAATTCTGACGGAAAAAGGTGCGCTAAATTCAAGCCCTTGAGGCTGGGGTACGTCTTCTTCGTTCCTTGCCAAAAGGCTCTCTGCCTATGGCTTCGGCTATCTTTCGCCAATCTCTCCCACCCATACCCGAAATTCGCAGGCACTCGACGGTTGAGAGATGCGCCATGTCTTTACCATCCAGGAATCCGAGCTGATGAAGCTCGGCGAGAAGATGGGGCTTTAGCTTGAGGTCGGCGAGATTTGTGATCATGAACCGATCAAACCAATGGCCAGCCACGAAATCAACTCGCAGATTTGGCAGTGCTGGCCGCCGAAGCACAAGTCCGGTCCCGACGATCCCAGAATCGAAACCAGATCAACGCCATGGATGACCGCCTGTCGCCGAGGGTGGTCGGCATTGTCCGATCCGCAGGAACGTTCGGCACACAACTTACACCCGAAAAAAGTCCAGGGATTGGATATTCAACTTTACAGCGAACGTGCTATCAATTTTGCATCTCATTGATCTGGGGGGACACAAATGAGATCGATCCTACTTTCAGCTATGATGAGTTTGGGCGGCGTCGCGTGCGCTGCCGGACTGGATGACCACTTCGACGGCTCCAAGGTGGATCCGTCAAAGTGGACGACACAGCAGATTCTCTCACGCCAGATCGAGTTCACCAAACCCGGGCGCTGCGGGAACGCTGCCATCGACATCGTCACGAAAGACGGCGACGACGGTCTCGAATGCGAGGACGATTGCCAGAGGGCAGAGCTTCGCATCGTCAAGAAGACGTGGCCGAACTTCGGCGATGAGGTTTGGTTCTCGTTCAGCTTCAAGATCACAGGCGACGTGCCATCTAAGGGCAGCGCACGATCCGTCATCGGGCAATGGAAAGGTCCGGGAGACAGTAGCCCAATGATCGCCCAGCGCTTCGACAACGGCGTCTTCCATATTACGGTCCAGGACAACGATGTGCGACGTGTCATCGCAAAGGCGGAAGGAGATCCCGATGCCCTGCTTACGGCGCAGAACCTCCTTGGAAACCTTGAGTTCAACGAGCGGAACGTGAACGCGATCAAGTCCCTGCAGTCGCTTGACCTGATCAGCAGGAACGCGCCGGAGGTCTCGAAGCAGTTCTTCAGCCAGAATCTCATGCAGAGCATGGGGCCGGAGGCGAAGGATACAGACGCCAAGGCTCTGTCGCAGGCCCTTGGGCTCCCCGGTGATGGAGACCTGGTCTCCCAGTTCCGGTCGCTTGCGTTCGTCGCCGAGCCAGAAAAGTATATCGGCAAAGCGGACATCGAGATTATTCCGGAAGCAAACCGCCCGCTGCCCGATCCCCGCAAAGGCTGGGTCGACATGGTCTACCGGGTGAAGCCCGGCCGCACCGACAATGAATATGGACCACGTCGGGCAGCCGAAATCGACGTGTGGGCGAACGGCCAGAAGATCGTATCCGTGAAAGGCAACATCGGTGCAACCCTAAAGAAAAATACTCCTCTGCCTCTTTCAGGCCCGTACTTTAAATTTGGGACCTACCGCCTCCGCATCCCAGGGGAATTTCACTTTCAGTTTGATGAGTTTTCTCAGGCTGCAACCAAGGCCGGCCTCGTTCAAATGTGCCAGGCGCACTGAGATGATTTACTCGCTCTGTCGCCATTTCCCTGGGCCGAAGCTTCAGCGCTTGACGACAGGCCGGCGATCCGTGAGCGAATTCGTCTCCCCTGCCCTTAGAAGTGTCACCAAGGCGGAAATGCCTTCGTGCAACTCAGCAAGATCCTGCTCGCTGACAGCCGACATCGATCGCGAATCCTCTCGAAATCAACTTCGAAAAGATCTGCGACTTGGCCTCATCAGACCAATGTGGGTGAGCCTCTCTCAGTGCATAGTGATCGCACGACCGCTGGACGCGAGATGCTCAGTAATGGCGCGCCGGATTTCGGTAACCGTATCGAAGAGCCTGTTGTCCAGGTCGATGACATTGAAGCGCACAGCGATGAATTTGAGGCGGTTCTCCACGGGGACCGCGATCCCGACTTCCTGACCATTGAATACGACAGCTTGCTTTTGCATAACAAACCTCGGGCGCGCCACACGGGAGCACCATCTTAGAAAAGTGGAACAAAGGGTTACGACGCGTCAGATTGCCGTCGTAGGTCGGCATCGGATCGAGATGACATCACGCATTCGCTGCACCACCGGGAAGAAACGATGTCGGTCAAACAAAGTCATGATCCTCCGTCAAGCGAGGTCAAACGACCGCTGAGTATTGCCGGCGGGGCCGGTTATTTCGGAACTCTTCTGAAAAAACGTAGTGGAGAATTCCGAAGTAAGCAACTGATTTTTGGCATTATTTAGCGTTTAGAATCGTATGACAATTACCGCAAGTGCGAAGTAACAAATGATGTACGTTCGTCCTCCGAGCCCGACCGACCGACGTTGAGCTGAGCTTCGCCATTGGATCAATATCCGTGTTCAGACCTTTCGGCCCACCTTGGACAGTTCGGAGAGGAAAGCATTGCCATAGCTCTCGTCCGTTGATGCTGAATTCCGCCTCACGGGACACAAGAATTAAAGTCGGCGACTTAGTGACTTTCAAGTGCAGCGTGATCGCTCGATGTGGGACTGTGAAACTCCTCCGCCATGAGACTGTTGGCGCAGCATATCGCGTCGATAACGGGTCGACCGTTCTTGATTCCCCAAGTCGAAATCTTATCACCCAAGCAGCTCCCTCACATATTTTTAAATTCCAACGTATAACACGTACGGTTATACTGCAGGCACGCCGATGGGTTGGGGCGGGAACATGTGGGCGAATACATCATCGGCATTCACGCCGGTCGGGCTTGCTTTTCGGGATCCAGCGGCACGCAAGATCATACGGACTCTGGGAGATGCTGCGCGTGTCCTGATGAGAGACTGGCCCCGGAACGACGGAGACGAATATACCGCTGCCGTGAAAGCCTGCGTCGACGCAATCAGCGGGAATCTTGCGCCAGAACAATTCCGGGAAGTGTTTTTGCGTGCGGTCGATGAGGCAGGCATAGTCACGCTGAACGTAGTCCAAGGTGTAAGGGCGCGACGACCGCATCTACCCTCGACGGTTCGCAGATAAGCCATGATCGCAACTTCCTTAGGTGATCGGCTCCGGCGACTCGCGCTGTTGGATCAGCTCGCGAATCTTGGTCCGTCCTCACAAGCACTCCAGGATTAGAGAATTCTTGCCGCGAGTTCCGCAGCATTGCTACCGGCAACAAAATCGCCGCGGCGCACAGCCAAGGCGCTGGTTCTTCAGTGGAAGTCCCTTCCCTTCACCTTCAGCGTGTCGATATGCAGGTCTCTGACGAAGATGTCTCGCGCCTACGGCACTGTCTTCGGCCTGTCCCGTGAATCATGGCTTCCGGGCGATCCATGGGCGAACTCGTCTCCCCTGCCCGTCGGCAACTTGAATTCGCTGTCGCGGTCGGCCAACCCCGACAGATCGCCGGACAGATCGAAGAGCTGGTGCGCCACGAGGTGCACGACATCGCCTTCACGCTGAATCCTGCCATTGATCGCCACCATGGAGGATCCCAGCACGACGCGGCGGCGCTTTTCAAACAGCGATGGCCACACCACCACGTTCGCCGGTCCCGTCTCGTCCTCGATCGTCAGGAACATGACACCCTTGGCGCTGCCCGGCATCTGGCGGACAAGAACTAGGCCTGCGGTCATCAACCATCGGCCGTCCCTCGCGCTCATCGCATCCGAGCAGGTCACGATGTTCCGTTTCTGCAGATCGCGCCTTAGGAATGCGATGGGGTGCTCCCGGAGTGTAAGGCCAACATGGCTGTAGTCTTTGATGACGTTATGCCCTTCGGTCATCTGCCTTAGATCGACTTCCGGCTCCTGCTGTTCGGGGATCATCCTTGCCTCGCGCTCGGCAGCGGCAGCAAACAACGGCAGGGGCTCGTCACGGAGCGCCTTGATGGCCGAGATTGCATCGCGACGCTGAAGCTTCATTGATGGCAGGAAAGCGTCCGCCTCCGCGAGCTGGTTCAAAGCTTCAGTGGGCACGGTCGATCGCCGCCAGACATCATCGACGCTTTCGAACGCTCGGTCCATGCGGGCCGCCACAATCCTGGCAGCATCGGCGACCGCCAGTCCCTTGACCATTCGCATACCGAGCCGGACGGCATGATGATCGCCATCGCCGATGGGCTCGAGCGTGCAATCCCAGCGCGAACGATTGATGCACACCGGACGGATTTTGACACCGTGGTTCCTCGCATCGCCTACGATTTGCGCCGGCGCGTAGAAACCCATCGGCTGCGAGTTCAGGAGCGCGGCGCAGAACGCATCCGGGTAGTGGCGTTTGATATAGTTTGACGCGTAGGCGATGAGCGCGAAGGAAGCGGCGTGGCTTTCCGGAAAACCGTAGGAACCGAAACCTTCGAGCTGGCTGAAAGTCCTCTCGGCGAACTCGGCCGATTAGCCGTTTTTGATCATCCCGGAAACGAGCTTGTCCTTGAAGCGGCTCACCCCACCTGTGAACTTGAACGTGGCCATCGACTTGCGGAGCTGGTCGGCCTCGCCCCCCGTGAAGCCGGCGCAGACCATTGCGACCTTCATCGCCGATTCCTGGAAAAGTGGGACTCCCAGCGTTCTCCCGAGAACCTCTTCCAGTTCCGGTGTCGGATATTCAGCCTTCTCCTTACCCTCGCGCCGACGAAGATAGGGATGCACCATATTTCCTTGTATCGGGCCAGGCCGGACAATCGCGACCTGGATGACGAGGTCATAGAAGGTCTGTGGCTTCAGGCGCGGCAGCATGGACATCTGCGCCCGGCTCTCGATCTGGAAGGTGCCGAGGGTGTCGGCTTTTCGGATCATCGCATAGGTCGCCGGATCCTCCTGCGGGATCGTCGCAAGGTCGAGATCCTCATCTTTGTACTCCCGGATCAATTCGAATGCCTTGTTCATGCACGTCAGCATCCCGAGCGCTAGCACGTCCACCTTCATGAACTTGAGCGCCTCCACGTCGTCCTTATCCCACTCGATGATCTGTCGATCCTTCATGGTGGCGGGTTCGATGGGAACAAGGTCGTCCAGTCGGTCATCCTGGCATACCTGCCAGCTCTCAGGCGCGTCGACACCGTTCAGCCTGATCCGCCGGGCGGCTATCTCGATGGTGTCGCCATCGATAACCGACGCACGACCGGCGATCTGCTCGGCGTCTGCCCGAACTGGGGCCGACAGCAATAGGACCAGGAGGAGCGGCAGTTGTCCGGCCTTGAAAGATTCGAGCATACTCCGCACCGGACTTTTGCTCGCTGCGCCGGATCGGGCCCTTGATACTCGGCGCGAGATATCATTTGTTTGAGATTGCCTCACGTACGGCGGACCTCGCAGCCGGCGAACCGATCATAAAACATCTGGCCACGCCACCTGACGAGCGGCAGGAACCACCATAGCAGCGCGAATACAGTAAGGACTACGCTTGCGATCACAGGAATGGTGGTCGCCGCGTCGCCGTTGCGCATCGTGCGGAACATTGCATCAAGGCTTTGATTGGATCCTGTGGCTGCAACGATTGCGTCGATCCCCACAAAGGCGATCCAAGGCGCAAACTTCAGAAGTTCCCTGTTTAACGCCTTGCCAAAATGGGGCGACGTACCCTCGACGGTGACCACTCGTATCGCCAAAATCCTTTTGCCGGGCGTTCTTCGATCGTTCGCATTGAGGAGGGCAAAAGCGAGCGACGCAAGCAACACACCGACCAGCGGCCCTATAGGATCCCCAAGCCCTTCGATAGGGTCACCATTCTTGTCCAGCCCTACCGACACCGTGCGCCAGGAAGCCGATCCACCGTCGGGATTGCTGGTGACAACCGTCGTCCGGAAGGACGTGCTCTGTGGGCCCAAGAAGTCAGTGATTTGGCAAATTTGATTGACCCTGGTCTCTCTCGGTTTCAGGGGCCATTCGCGCTCCACTTTTTCGACCAACGGGCCAGAGGTGACTTCTCCGCACTGTGTGCTCTGAAAGAGCGGCATTCCGAAATTCAATGGAATGATGAGCGCGACCACCGCAAGCAACATTTCAAAAATTGTCATGTCGATCAGGAAGGCAGATGCACGCCGCCAGAAGAGCCGAGGCTGCAACGTCCTCTGCGAAGAATGTGCAATGTTGACGTCCATGTTACCCCCTGCCCATAACAATGCGAGTTGATGGAAATAGCGAGTCAAGCTCGCGATAGATCCGTAGCTTCCCTATAATGGCGGTCGAGCGCCGCCGATAGTGCTGCTTTCGCTCATCGCTCTTGCATCGCCTCGGAACTAATTTCTGCTAGCGGCGAGTAGAGATATTCAAGGATTCGCCGACTGCCGGTCTTGACCTCAACGGTAACGGACATGCCGGGCGTGAGCGGAACGCGTGTTCCGTCTATGTCGATGTCTGTCTCATCCGGCTTGATGACGACGGGGAAGACCAGATTCTGGACACGCTGGGCGTTGCCGATCGGAATGACGCTCTGCAATTCCTTCGCCGGCTGGCCTTCGAGCTGCTGCGCGTCCGGTTCGGGAATGGCATCGGTCGCGACACGGGTGACCGTGCCGTTCAGGATGCCGTAGCGCGTGAAAGGGAAGGCCTCGACTTTAATGACGGCATGCTGGCCCGGCGAGACGAAGCCGATGTCGCGGTTCGGCAGATAAGCCTCGATCTCGAGAGGCGCATCCTTTGGCACGATCCGCATCAGTTCGGCGCCCGCAGTTACCACTTGGCCGACGGTGCTAATGGCCGAGGTCTGGACGATGCCCTTGATGGGGCTCTTGATCGTCATCGAGTCGAGCCGCTTTGCCGCCTTGACCAGTTGCTGTTCCCGCTCGTCGATCTCGCGCGATGCTTCCGCCTGCTTCTGGGCATTGTCGGCGACGAAGGTCTTGAGTGTTTTGACGGCTTCGCTGGTCGCCGCGAGAATCGCCATCTCCGCCTCCGCCCGCTGACCGATCTGCTCGGCGAGGTTTGCCTCTTCCTTCTGCTTGACCTCAACCGCATCGATAACGCCCGACCTCGATCCCGCGCTGAGGTCCACGAGATTGGACCGCATAGCCACGCGATCTGCAAGTGTCGCCACTAGCGCCTGCTGGGCAGCAACCATCTCGCTATATCGCTTGACGGCCGCGACTTGCTGGTGGCGTTGAGCCGCGAGACTGTCGAGCGCCGAGGCAAGCTGCTCAAGATCGGAATTGTAGAGTAGCGTTTCGCGCGTGCGGATCTCTGCTGGAATCGAATCCTCGAATTCTGGAGGGGCCTCGATTCTTCTCGTGCCGCTCCAAAGGTCCCCACGCTGCCAAGCCTCTACCTGCGCCAGTGCCGCGCCGCGGCGGGTAACCTCCCCTCGCAGGGCAGCAAGGCTGGCTGTCAATGCATCGACTTCGGCCCGCGCTTCAGTTGGGTCAAGCTCGACGAGAATGTCGCCGGCTTCTACCGTTACGCCGTTCGAGACCGGCACTGCGACCGTCCTACCGACCTCGATCGATTGGATCACCTTGACGCGTCCGGTCGGCTGGATCTTGCCTTGGGCTGTCGCGACGATGTCGAACCTGCCGACATAGCTCCAGATCAGCGCGCCGGCGGTGAACAGGCAGATGAACCAGATGAGCGCTGTACGGATCGGCGAGGCTGGCGTTTCCAGGATTTCGAGTGCGGCAGGCAGGAACTCGTTATCGACCGGCAATCTCTTGCGCGGCTTCGGTGGGAGCGGCGGAGGCTGGACGGTCTGGTTCATGACTGAACAGGCCCCGTCTGCAATTGCCAGAGATGAGCATAAAGCCCGTTCGGGCGGGTGAGCAGGCTCTCGTGCGTTCCCTCTTCGACGATGCGCCCGTCCTTCATGCCGATGATGCGGTTGCAGTGCCGCACTGTCGCCAGACGATGGGCGATAATGATGACGGTACGGCCGCGAACGATCTCGCGCATATTGCCGAGAATGATACGCTCGCTCTCATAATCGAGCGCGCTGGTTGCCTCATCGAGGATCAGGATCGGCGGATTGGTGGCAAGCGCGCGCGCAATGGCGAGACGCTGCCGCTGACCGCCGGACAGGTTGGCGCCGCGCTCCTCAATCAGCGTGTCGTAACCGCGCGGCAGCTTGGCGATGAACTCGTCGGCGCCCGAAAGCCGCGCCATCTGCATGGCGGCCGCCCGTGACATTGCCGGATTGACCATGCAGATATTGTCGTGGATCGTCCGGTTGAACAGCATGTTCTCCTGAAGCACGACCCCGATATTCGACCGCAGCCACGCCGGATCGACCTGGGCGATGTCCTGGCCATCGACGAAGACCTGGCCGCTGTTCGGAATATAGAAGCGCTGCACCAGCTTGGTCAGCGTCGATTTGCCGGAGCCGGAGGGGCCGACGATGCCGATGACTTCGCCCGGACGGATCGAAAAGCTGATATCCTTCAGAACATCCTGGCCATCGGGGGAATAGCGGAAGTTCACCGACTTGAAGCCGATCGCACCTTTCGGCGGCGGCAGGCTGACGGCAACGCTGGGGCGCGGCTCCTGCGGCGCGTTCAGGATATCGGAGAGCCTGGCGACGGAGACCTGCACCTGCTGAAAATCCTGCCAGAGCTGCGACAAGCGCAGGATCGGCTGCGAGACCTGGCCGGCGATCATGTTGAAGGCGACCAGAGCTCCAACCGTCAGTTCGCCATCGATGACCGCCTGTGCGCCGAAGAGAAGCAGGGCGGCGGACGTGATTTTGTTGACGTACTGAATGGCGTTCTGACCCTTCGCCGCCAACATGGTCGCCAGGAATGACGAGCGCACATAGGCGGCCAGCCGCTCCTCCCATTGCGAGGAAACCACGGGCTCAACCGCCGAGGCCTTCAGCGTCTGGATGCCGACGACGGTTTCGACGAGTAGTTGCTGGCTGAAGGCGCCGCGCTCGAACTTCTCGTCGATCCGCTCCTTGAGGAAGGGGCGGATGAGGAAGCCGATCGCCATGTAAAAGGGAATGGAGGTGACGACGATCCAGGCGAGGGTCGAGGAGTAAGAAAACAGCACGAAGATGAAGACGACGGTGAAGATGAGGTCGAGTCCGGAGAATAGGCCCTGACCGGTCAGGAAGTTGCGGATGGTTTCAAGCTCGCGAATCCTTGCAACAGTCTGGCCGGTGGCCCGCGTCTCGAAATAGCTGAGCGGCAGGTTGAGGAGATGCCGGAATAGCCGCCGGCCAAGCTCGACATCGATGCGGTTGGTCGTGTGCGACAGCGCATAGGTTCGGAGATACTGCAGCACGACATCGAAGAGACCGACGGCGGCAAGACCGACGACGAGCACGATCAGCGTCGAATAGCTGCGATGCGCCAGCACCTTGTCGACGACCACCTGGAAGAACAGCGGCGTCACCAGCGCGAAGATCTGAATGACGAGCGAGGCAATCAGCACGTGGCCGAAGGCCCGCCGATAGCGCCAGATCGCCGGCAGGAACCAGCGGAAGCCGAAATTCTGCTGCGAGGCGCCGGGACCGGCAAACTTACGCTGAACGAGAATGAATTCGCCGGAGGTCAGTGCCAGCAGTTCGTCTGCCTCGACATTGCGGGCGGAGAAATCGATGGGGTTGATCAGCCGATAGCGGCCCTCGGCGGCCGCGCCCGCGAAGACCGCGAAGGTGCCGTCCTTCAACGAAGCAAGGGCGGGCGCAGGAAGGGTCGTCAGCCGTTTGGCTTGATCTACGCGAACAGTGCGCGCTTTCAGGCCGATGATCTTTGCGGCGCGCAGTAGGTCGTCCCGCAGCGCGGGCTTCGTCAAGGCGAGTTCGCGGCTCAGCGTATCCGGGCGCGATGCGATCCGGAAATAACCAGCAACGGCAGCAATCGCCGCCAGTCCGCTGTCGGCGATTGCTGCTTCAGGTGATGGTCTGGGTGCGTCTTCAGTCTCGGCCTCCGCCGCGTCAAGGCCGGATGCTGTCTGGATGTCCGTCATATTATGGGATCAATAAAGAGAGGATATGCCGGCGCCATGAGGCGCCGGCGGGAAACAAGAGATCTTGTTATGCGGCATTGACCGTCTGACTACCTCGCACGGCGAGCATGGCATCACCGACCAGATAGTGGTTGCTGCCATCGACAGACTGATAGGTACTGGTGCCTGTGATCGCCGAACCATCGGCAAAGGCCTGCGCCCCGTCGTTGCTCGGCAACAGGTTGATCAACAGGATACCCGCACTCGTCATTGTCTGCAGCTCGCCGGCATCGCTGACGCCGTTCTGGTTGAGGTCGCGCCAGACCCTGAACTCGCTCCAACGTTCGTCGTTTACATCAAGAACGTTGTCGTGGTTCGTATCAAAGGCGAGGCGCAGGCCGTCAAGGTCCGAGGTCGACTCGTTACTCCAAACGCTGAACGCCAGTTCCCGCCCCTGGTCGATCTTTCCGTCCGGGCCGGCTGTCCCATCGGCACCGAGATCGATCGCCAGGAAGCCGTCCTGGGGGCCTACCCAGGCAGTTTGATCCGCCACGCCATCGTCATCCCAGTCGAAGCCCACTGATGAGCCGAGTGAGTCAAGAGGGCGAAGATCAACATGACCGTCGCCATTCATATCCAAGAGAACGGGACTAGTGCCTCTCGCTACGACACGCCCTTGTGCATCATACCTTTTCCACCAATCCAACGTGCCACCCCGATCGGAATGGTACTCGTACTCTATGCGGGTGCCGTCATCGAAGTAGGTATCTCCGCTGGTCCTGACCCCATACCTGTCATAGCGGACTATGAGCCTCGTCCAGGGCTGATTCCCAAGATAGTCGCGATACTCAACCGACCACTTCTTAGCCTCATCCATTTGCGTGAACGTTTGCATGAGGACATTCGAGGTAGCAGTTGTATATGTATTAGTTTGGTAACGCCAATTACTGCCGTTACCAACGTCATAATTCGTCTTGTCCGTTTGGCCGCTATCGAAGGTTGTTTCTTCATAAGTCGTCTGCCCGGCGCTATTTTGGATCACCAGACGGGATGACCAGTTTGCGTTCGCTCGGTCCCACGCCTCGAAGCGCTTCTCGCCGTTGTCGTAATAAGTATTTTTTACCGTCAGTTGGCTGCTGGCATTGTAGGAATAGTCGATACGAGACCATACCGCTGCATTCGCGGGATCGTAGCTAGTGACATAGCGCGTGCCGTCACGATTGGCTTGATCGACCCCGACCAGCCTGCTGGCAGTGTCGTAAGTTTGCTTGATGGTCGACCATGACTGAGTGCCGGCAATATCGTAGGCGGTCTTCGTTCCGTCGTCGCCGGTTTCCAGCTTGTAGGTCAACTGTCCGGCCGCATTGTAGTTTTGTTGAATCTGCGACCACGCCGCAGCATTCGATGGATCGAAGCTGATCTCGATCCGGGTGTTGTCGTCATAGAACTGCTTTTCCAGCGTCTTCCTACCGGCAGTGTCATATTGTTGCTCGACACTTTTCCACGTTTGCGCACTCAGCGGATCGTAGTAACTGACGGTTGTCAGCAAGCCATCCTTATTGGCATTGGCGACACTCAGCGTCTGTCCGCTCGCCCCGTCATAGGTCTTCGTCACCGAGGTGCCGTCGGCGGCGACGATAGTGTCAGCAGTCTTGCGACCGGCCGAATCCGTCGTGAGGCTGGAGGAAAGCGAACCGAGCGCGGTCACCTGAACGATGGTCGTCTGCGTCATCGCGCCGCTAGCGTTGAGATCGACCTTGGTCAGAGTGACCGAACCGTCGGCACGGGTCACTGCCGTTTCAGTATGATCGACGGTGCCGTTGTTGCCAACATCCTTCGACAGCTTGGTGATCAGGCCATCGGCGCTGGTCGAGATCGTGCCCTTCGCCGTCACCGTGCCACTGGCGTTGGTTTCGGTCACAGTCGTCACGACGGAGCCGTCGACCTGGATGGTCGACTGCATGACTGCATCGTAGACGCCGTTACCATCGTAGTCGTATTTGGCGATCTTAGTGCGGCCATCGGCCGAGGTGGTGGTCTCGATCTTGGCAGCGATCGCCTGACTCCAATAGACGACGCCCGATGTCAGGTTGGAAACCTTTTGCGCCGTCGCATTGTTGGTGACCACGGAGACCGAGCCGCCTGTGGAATCGATGGTGACGGTTTCGACCTGATCGTCCGTGCCATCGCCGTTGATATCCTTCGACGTCGTCCTCACCCTACCGTCTGCAGACGTCTGGATCGTCGTCTTGGCAGCCAGGGTATTGGCCGGGAAATCGCTATCTGAGATGATGGTCGTTCCGCTGCCATCGGCATTCGCGGTCACATTCACCACCCGCTGGCGATCGATCGTGCCATTGCCATCGAGATCCCAGGTTGTGGTCGTAAGGCGGCCGTCGGCCGACACCACCGTAGTCGACTTGTCCTTAACGGTTCCATCGGCCTTGAAGTCCGTCGTCACTGATGTCTGGATGCCGGAATTGGCTGTGACGGTCTCCTGACGCTGATCGACGATGCCATCGCCGTTTCCGTCGCGATCAATCGTGACGGTCAGCTTGTCGGCGCTGGTCAGCGTGACGATCTTGCCGATCAGCGTCCCGGTATTGTCTTTCGTCTCGACGGTTTCACGGACGGCGCCATCCGCCAACACCGTGGTCGTGTCGGTAACGGTCTGGTTGGCAAAGCCCGGACGCTCCTCGCTCGATGTAACGATCAGGCCGTTCGCGCTTGTTGTGGTGGTGGTCCTGGAGATCAGCGAACCATCGGCTTTCTTGCTTTCCACCGTCCTCGTGTTCGTACCATTGGCATTCAAGACCGTGACATCAGTCGCCGTCTGGCTGTAGGTGCCTGCACCTGTGGGGTCGATCTGGGTGATGATCGACAGGCCGTTGGCGCTTGTCGTGACGAGCGTGCGGCTGGTCAGCGTCGTGCCGGTCAGGTTGCTGATCGTCCGCGTCGTCGAGCCATTGGCACTGAGAACAGTGACGTCGGTCTGGCTCTTGTCGAAGGTCGTGCCGCCACCAGTGCCGGCAGTGTCCCATTTGGTGGTGGTGGTCAGGCCGTCTCCCGATACATCGACGAGAGTAATGCTCTTGGTGACGCTCCCGACGATATTCTTCGTCGTGGTCGTCTTGCTGCCATTGGCCTTCAGAACCGTGGTGCTGGTCGTTTTCTTGTCGACCGTGGCGTTGCCGTCAGTGTCGTATTCTATGGTCTGCGTCAGGCCATCGGCAGAGGTCGTGACGGTCTTGGTATCCTTCAGCGCAGCACTGGCGCCGAAGTCGCTGAGGACCTGCACGATCGAGCCGTTCGCCTGCTCGGTCGTGACAGACTTCTTATCGACGTAGCCATCGCCATCGACATCGGTGGTCATGGTGGTCGTAAGGCCATGTGCCGCGACCGTGGTGACGGTCTTGCTTTCCAGCGTCGTCCCATCCGCCTTGAAGTAGGACAGCGTCTCCGTCGTGCCGCCATCGGCTTTGAGGACGGTGACGTCGCTCATCGAGCGAACGGTCTCCCCATCGGCATCGGCCCAGCTCGTCGTTTTGGTCAAGCCGCTGGCGCTGACTTTAGCCGTCGTAAGGGAGATCAGCACATCTCCGAGCCCCTTTTTCGAGATCGTCTCCGTGCGGCTACCGTCGGCATTCAGCACCGTCACATCGGTGGTGACGAGTTCGAAAACCCCGTTACCATCGAGATCAGAACTCGAGGTCTTCGACAGCCCGTCATCCGAAGTGGTGACAACGGCCTGGCTTTGGAGCGCGCCGGCAGCATTGTACTGCTTGACCTCGTCCTTCTGCGTTCCAGCGTTGTCGATGGTGATCGTTTCCACGAAGTCATCAACGGTATCGCTGTCGATTCTGGTCTTCACCGTGGTGGTTTTCTGATCGGCGCTGACGGTGGTGATTTTCTGCGAGATCAACGTGGCGGCGGTGTCGGTTGCCTTGACCGTTTCGGTGGTGGTAACCGAACCCATCGGATCGAGCGGCGTTTTCTTCCACGACAAAGTCTGGTTGACCGTGCCGTCGCCGTCCAGATCGTAATCGGTCGATCCGTTGAGACCGTTAAGGTTGGTCGTCACCTTCGTCGAATCTGTGAGCGTCGTTCCCCGATAGTGCGACACGGTCTGGAACTGCAGCCCATAGGTGTCGAATGTCGTGACATCAGTTGTCTTGGTATCGACCACCTCGTCGGCGTTGATGTACCCGCTCGTCGTGATCGACATGCCGTTGCCGCTGGTCACGATCGTCTTCTTGTCAAGACGCGTGGCATCGCTGCTCGTCACAGAGATCGTCTGCGTTTTGCTGCCATCGGCATTCAGCACCGCCTGGTCGCTGGTGATACGGTCGCCGACGCCATCGTGGTTCAAATCCGCCGACACGGTCTTGGTCAGGCCATTGCCGCTGATGTCGGCGATTGTCGTGCTGATCGTCGATGCATCCGCAGCGTATTGCCGCTCCCAGATGTTGATGTTGCCGCTCGTCGAGACCGTCTCAACCCGACGCGTATCGGTCCTGCCGTCGCCATCCGCATCCGTCACGGTGGTGGTGGTCCGTCGATCGGCGCTGACGTCGGTGACGATCTGGGTCTTGAGCGTTCCGTCGGCGCTCGTGCTCCTCACCGTTACCTTCCGCGCCCCGGTGGCGTCAAGGACGGTGACGCTTTTCGTCATGTCTTCGTAGACGCCGTCGCCGTTGACGTCGGTCTGCACGTACTGAGTCAGGCTGTCGGCCGATGTGTTGGTGAGGGTCTTGGCGACGGTCGCGCCGTTGGCGTTCTTCGATGTCACCGTTTCAGTGCGGCTGCCATCCGACCAGGTGGTAATGACATCCGTCACCACCAGATCATTGACGGTATCGCCGTTTGCATCGACGCTCGTCGTCTTCGACAGGCCATCTGCGGAGGTCACCGTGATGGTTTTGTTGATCAGCGAGCCGTCAGAGTTCAGCGTGCTGACCGTATTGGTCGTCTTGCCATCGGACCCGACCAAGATCTCGGTCAGTCTGTCGGTCTTGGTGTCACCGTTCGCATCCTCGGTGATCGTGATCGACTTGCCGTCGAGGCTGGTCTTCGTAACCGTCTCCGACAGCAGCGTACCGGTGAGACCGGTCTTCGTACGATGCTGGACTGTCTGCGTCCGGTTGGTGGCGTCGATCACCGTTACATCCGTATCGGTGAAGTCGATGACACCATCGGCATTCACGTCGCTGTTGACGGTCGTCGATAAACCGTTGGCGGTGGTGACCGTCGTCGATTTCGAACGCAGAATAGAAGATGCGTTGGTGTTGTAGACCGAAGTGACAAGCGTCACGTCGCCCGATGCCGCGACCGTCGATGTGCTAACGGTTTTGGTTTCGGCGGGGCCGTTGCCGTCCGCATCGGTCGTTATGGTCGTGGTACGTTTGTCGGCGCTGATCGATTTGTAGACCGTGGAAAGCGTTTTATTGTTCGAGCTGCGATCCACCGTCGTTGTGTTACGGCCGCCATCTGCCGCAATCGTCGTCGTCTCGGTGACGATATCGTCATAAGTCCCGTTGCCGTCGCGATCGACGCTGGTCGTCTTCGTCAAGCCGTCGGCCGACGACGCGACCATCATCTTCGTCAGGAGCGTGCCGTTGACACTGAGTTGCTCCGTAGTCGTCGCGGTCGAGCCATCGGCGTTCTGGACATAGGTCTGGCGCTGGTTGATGATGCCGTCGCCGTCCTGGTCGAGCGTTGTCGTCACCGTCAGATGATCGGCGCTGGTAACTGTCGTGGTGCGATCCTTCAGCGATCCGTCGGCATTGAAATTGGAGACGGTTTTCGTCTGGATGCCCGATGCATCGACGGTGAGCACATTGGTCTGCGAGCGGTCGAACGTGCCGTTGCCGTCGTCGTCGAACTGCGTCTGGACGTTCTTTCCATCGGCGCTTGTTGTCACGACATTGCGGAAGGCAAGGCTGCCGTCGGCATTATAGGCAAGGATCGTCTTCTCGACAGAGTTGTCGGCCTTTACGACGCTGGTCGTTTTAACGATATAGGCAGCATCGTCATTCGCCAATTTGGCGTCGCCAACCGTTCCCGTCGTGCCGTCGGCGCGTGTGAAGGTGGTCGTGCCGGTGATGGCGGAGCCGTCCTCATAGGTCTGGCCGCTGCCCTTCGGCGTCAGGTCGATCGAGGTGATGCCGAGGCTGTCCAGCGTCACCAATTGGCCGTCGACCTCCACCCGAAACTTTGACCATTGAACATCACCGGCATCGAGCTTGCCGTTGCCGTTTGTGTCGAAGATATGCTTCAGTGCTTCAAGGTCGCTCGTCGCTGAAGAATCCCATTCGGTGAAAGCAAATTCACTAGAACGGCTGATCCTGCCGTCCGCATCGGCGTCGATGATCAGGACACCGGTGCCGATTCCCGCCCAGGCAGTGCGATGCTGATAGCCATCGCCGTCCAGATCCAGGAATTTAGACGAGGTCGACAAGGTCTCGACGCTCAAACCATTGCCGCTCAAATCAAGAAGGACGGGCCGCCGGGATGAACGCGCCTCACGCTGTTCGTTACGCTGATCCTGGATATTGCTGCGGGACGAAGGTTGGCTTGAACTGCTGCCCGAGGATCGTACCGATCGCTGTTCATTACGCTGTGTTTGTACATTCGAGCGCGCAGAGCCACTGCCCGAATTTCCAGCCGTAGTGCGAACCGATTGCTGTTCATTGCGTTGCGATTGTATATTTGAGCGAGAAGAACCGCCACCGGATCTCATCGATTGCTGTTCTTGGCGCTGCTGCTGAATATTGGGCGGATCCGAAACCCGCACCACCGGCGCCGAATGTATCGTCGCGGCCCGCTCATCCCGTGCCTCCAGTGACAGCGCAGACCTTTGATCGGCCGCGAGTACCAACGCAGCCCGCTCATCCCGCGCTTCAAGTGACAGCGCGGATATTTGGCCGGGCGAGATTGCCGCCGCTGCCCGAAATCCACTCCAATCCTCGGGACGCATCTGCTCCTTGGGCGTATCAAAACCTGCATAGTCAGGCAACGCATCCAGTTCTTTTTGTCTTATCGCAGGAGCTGTATATGCGAATTGGCGATTTATGTAGGTTTGTCCCGGAGTCCAGTTATCGGTGGGAAATCCCGATCCGAAGAAGAACGGCGCGTTGTTATCCAGGTCGATTAACGGAACGGTAACCGCTCCCGACACACCAACTGGTCGGAGTCTCCCTCCATCGAGTGACGTCTGAGCGGCGACAGTGCCCTTTCCATACGCAGATATTCCATCGGCGTCCAACAACAAGCCGGCAAACACGCTCGTAGAAATAAGCTCTTGCGGACCACGATTTTTAATATCTGGAGAGACCCCTACTATAACCGCTCCTTTCTTATCGCCCCCAAACATGTACCCCGCAGCAAGGTATCCCAATCCGACCTGAATAGTTGTCGCACCAGAAATTGGTCCGGGATCGCCATACGTGACCGTTACGCGAAACGGCCCCCACCCCCACCTTTCGGGAGGACGGAATGCGCCGCCGACGACTGTTTTGCCCGAAAAAATCCCCCGACTGAACTCAGCCATATATAACCCCTTCTATTAATAAGCATGTAACCGTAATTAGCAGGATTGTTGAAACAATAAAAACAAGAGGAAGGAAAACAAAATGCTTCATCCTCCCCCGAACCTCCTCGGATTCATCGTGAAATTCCGACCGGTATATTGGCGGACCAAAATTAATTGTGAAGTCCCAGTTGTTTTTATAGTAAAAAGCAAACGATCTTATAATCCAATACCCTGAATATATAGAAATATATCCATTGCAGATGGCGATCGCGAGGATTAATATTTTTTGATCAATGCTCACCGCGCCAATATCCTACTGCGCCTCATTACCTTGATTTCACACATAAGAGGATCTTGGGATCCACAAAAATACTTAAGAGCAATGACTTTCCTGCCCTACATTCTCGCTTGCTTGAAAAAGCAAAAATCTCAACTGCCGCGAGTTTAGATCATATAAAGTGGTGGCTTGAAAGAGGGTGTTTGCAACTTTTTTGTGTAAGGCGCCCGCCACGATAACTAATCAGTAGCGTCTCATTCAGATCTGCATAATTGATGTTTTGACGTTGAGCTAGGTATCAAAGCAATCGGCAGCGCCGAGCCCGCTATTGCTCACGAATGCTTCTCTCGTTTCCCTCAGCCTGTTCGAACACCAGTGGCAGCGCTCACACTACTGAGATATACAAATACCACATGGACGCGCATGGTAGTGAGCATAAAGGCCATAGTTGGGTTATGTACATTCCGCGGAGACTCACTTTTGTTATTCCTCCTCGTCCTACTTTTGTGCCTCCCGCAGCTCGCCGCTTGTGATGACCTCACGTTTGAAGGATTCAGACGAGCGCCCGATATCACTCCGACGATGGCTGATGATCTGGCAGATCCGATCGCGCACCTCAGCGCGGAAGCCGCAAGTAACGGACTTCAAAGCAGGAGGAAAGGCAGCGCCAATTTAACCTCCCAGTCCCATAGACTGCAGCTCGTCGCCTGTGACAACCACTTGTTCGCAGAGCATTTGAACGAGGCGCTCAACATCATCCCGGCGGCGCCTGATGATTTCGCAGGCTCGGTCGAGCTCCTCCGACAGAAGCCTCTCTACCCGTCGCCGCAATTCCGGATCCACGCGGCGAAGTTCGGCAAGTTCCTCCGACGACGACGCATGGCTGCAAGAAATCACGCCGCCCATCCCAAGCGAGGCCACCATGATCGTTGCGAGGTTGGTCGCGCGATATAGATCGGAGTTAGCCCCACCGCCAGAGCCATCAGACGATTCACCGAGGATGACCCTTTCGCACGCGAGGCCGCCCAATAGCATTGCCAGTTCGTAGCGGTAGGATTTCCTGCTCCTGAATAGCGATCCTTCTCTTCGCCATTGGACATAGCCCTGGACCCCATCGTCTCTCATGACGTGTGGCAAAACGACGATACCGTCGACGCACGCGACGCCAAGTTCGATGCCGACCACTGCATGACCGGCCTCGTGAGTGCAGGCGATCCGGCGCTCGCTTTCCGTTAAGTGCCTTAGAGGCGGGATCATTGCGATCAGATCGGCAGGCCGGACATCCCTGCCCTGTCGGCGCGCAAATCGTTTTGCGTCGCCGACCAACTGCCTGAGCTGAGCTCCGGAGCGCCCAGCAGTCGCAGCCGCGAGTGTCTTCAGTTCATCCGGGCTCAGACGATCACCAAGATACATCGCAATGATCTTCGCCCGCGTGTCCTCGTCCGGCAGTTCGATGACGGCATGCCTGTCGAGACGACCGGGCCGGCGCAGGGCTGGATCCACGTGTTCAGGGTAGTTCGTCGCGGCGACCACGATCACCCCCTCGCGGCCTCCCGAACCGTCCAGCAGCTCCAGAAGTGCATTGACTACCTGGATGCTGTAATCCGTGTTGTGTCCCTTGAACTTCGCCCGGTCGCCGATCGAGTCGATCTCGTCGATCAGCAGCACTGTCGGCGGCTTTTTTGCCGCCTTCTCGAACGAGCGGCGCATTGCAGCCAGCATATCGCCGAGATGACCCTTTGATTGCCAGGCGGCACTCGAGGCCGGGATGAAATTCGCACCACAGGACCGCGCAACCGCTTCAGCGAACATTGTTTTTCCGGTCCCCGGAGGCCCACTCAATAGGATTCCCGAGGCCACATCCGACCAGGCGATCCTCCCGTCCTGCCAGTCACGCAGGTCGGCAATGAGATCGAGCGCCCATTCCTTCGCCTTCCCGTACCCTTCCAAGTCGTCGATGCGAGGTTCCCATGACGGTGGCTTGGGGATCTGCTTCTGTACCAGAAGGGTCGATTCCAGCTTCTCAAGCACGGTATCAAGCGAGCGTCCCGGTCGCAGTGCGAGGAACAGCATGCTGGCCGGGAAAGCTGCAAGTCTTCGTGCGATTTCGAGCGGAATATTCATTGCGATCGACTTCGCAGCAGCGACCAGATGCCTCGCACTCACAGGTGCGACATCGACGATCCGGTCGAGAGCGACCACCAGCTCGGAAGCAATGTCCGCGCCATCCTGAATCAGAACGATTAGTGCAGCTTTGTATCTGGATAGATGGATAGCATCCCTCGCATCGGCCTCTCCGGTGCCGGGTGTGACGATGACCATCGTGATCGTGTACTTTGCAAGACTGGCAGACTTCAGGACGGCCTCGGCGGCATCCTTGTACGCGTCCATGTCGGCACCCGGGGGAAGCCGCAGCCCAACCAGACGGTTCTCCGGCAGGAACACCCGGCCGCGGCGAAGAGCGCTGCGGACGGCGAAGGCGTAGGTTTGCACTTCGAGCGTCGAGGCGCGCTCTGACAGGGGTACAGTTCTCATGGAACGCTCCTATCTGCTGGCGCGCCGGACCACGGTATCGGGCCCGAGCAGTTCTTCATCGAGTTCGACTTCAATGTGTCCCGTCAGGATCATCGCCGCCACCGTCTGCATCGGTCGGCCGTCGCGCACGACCGATAGGCATTCAGCGAGTGTCAGCGATCCAAGCTCATCGAGGGCTGCCAGGATCCGGATCCTGTCACCAAGTGCTGCGTCGTAACCGGCGTATCGCAGCAGGTCCCGTGCATTCTGAAGCCGAGGTTGCTTGCGGATCTCGGACATCAGCACTGCCTGGTACCTGCACTCGAATTGCTCGGCCAGAGTGCTGATCCACTTAGTGCTTCCCGGTTCCCGATCCCATACCTCGACAAGAAGGTGCCCATCATCTTTCTCCACAATGAAGTCGACGTAATACCGCTCGGGGCCATGGTTGTCGGCAAGCGCGTATGTAATGCACCGCCAGGAGATTACGCTTGGATCGAGATCAAGAAGGCAGGCGTAGTTGCGCGCCTCACGGGTTCGGTAAAGAGGTCGTCCGACACACTTAAGTGTCAGGAAAGGGAAATACGGGCGGTAATTGGGAGAATCGCAAGCGTCATCGCCTGCTGCATAAGCGGGTTCGGTCATCATGACCCTGCACTCCAAGCAAACAGTAATCTGGCGGCACCGGGATCGGTCCCGGAAATCCGTCAGCCTATTCGAAGGGTGGGGGCGAAGATGTTGCTCATGACGGAACAATTAGTGAACGAAGATTTATTCGTCAAGCCGGCGGAGCGAAGATTTGTGCCACTGAGCGCTCGATGTTCTGCGTAGCAGCGGTGCAAACGAGGGAAGTTGTCAGGTTTCAAGATAACATCGTGAAATTTATCTTGAAGCCGATCAGTGGCATAGGCGGAGCGCCATTGATTAGTGCACTTACCGTCTTGTTGGTCGCCCCGTCGCCGGTTACGTTCCGATACCAGCAGAAAACATTGATCAGAGATTGAGATCGTCGTCGTCAGACAGCGGGCCGGGCTGTGCGAACAGCTCTTCCAGGGTTTTCTTCACAGGCTCGAAGGTCACCAGGAATCTGCCGTCAGCATCGATGACTCTCTGGGTACCTCGTGCCTTTGCAGCATCCAAGACCTCACGGATGCGGGCCTCGGCCTCTTGTCTCTGCCAGTCGGAACTTTGCGTCATCGGGCCCCCTCGCGGACTTCAGCCCGGGGATTGTAACATCGAATTGGAGAGTGCCTCGGAATTTTTGAAGAACTCCAAATCTGACCACAGGAATCTACCATGCAAGCAGAACCGCTGCTCTTGATGGATACGGACATCGTCAGCCTGATGGGCCGACAGAAGGCGCCGCCCGGGCTTCGCCCGTGGCTGCTGCGCATCGGCATCCATCGTCTGGCGCTCTGCTATCCTGTGATAACAGAGTTGATGCGCGGAGCCCACCTCAAAGTCCGGGAAGATCCAGAAAGTGCGCTACGGATCGCCAACTGGGCCAACGAAATCGTCAGGATGGGATTTCCTTTCCCGGAGATGACGGCGGAAGTGGCGACCAAATACGCTGAAATGACGTCGGTCCCCGGTCTACGGCATCTTTGGACCGTGCAGAAGAACCAGAAGAGCAACAGGCTCGGTCACGACCTGGCGATATCCGCAGTGGCTATTGTCCACAGGATGCCGGTCCTGACGGCGAATGTCGACGACTTCCTCAGGATCCACGAACTCTTCCCCCTGCCCGGCTTGCATCATCCGATGAAGGCGCGATGGTTCGTCGACCCCGTCTTCCAGGTACCGCTGCCATATTTCGACCCGGATGAACCCGACCCGCACGAGAGGGCTTTGCCCAAGTTTTCGAACCACCTATCATTGCTCCGTTAGAACCGGCAAACGGTTCGCCGTAGCGTCGCAGCTCTACTGGTCCGGTTTCCGGGAGGCCCACCGCTTCAGACTTTCCCGTCGTTTCCCCTGGGTTACGATCTTGCGACCGACCTTCGCCGGCTCAAACCCAACCTTTAAGAGCGCATTGCCAACCGTTTCGCTGTCATCCGACATTTCCCCGCTCGGACCGATCACGCCGCCTTTGCCCTCATCGTTCTTTCCACCATGTGGCATGCCAATCTCCGATTCCGACATCGCCATCGCGGAGATGTCACCCACTTGGGACATGTACCATATTAGCCCGTTTAGCCGCTTGTCTGAAGAGCGTCCTGCAACGAGCGCGAGGAGAATCATGGAGCAATGCGCACGTGTGGCTCGCGGCATTGCCACTGGTGGTGCCGCCGATGGAGCGTCCACGCCCCCAAGCCCGTGCTGAGGTATCCGCCCGAAACGAGGGCTCCGATGCCAGAGGGGTCGTAGTCGAAACGCACGATGCGGCCGACCTTAGCGGATTGAATTCCGCACCTGACAGTGAATTGCAGAGCGTCTCGTTGTAGCGGACAGTGTGAAGATACACGAGATTGAATCCTTCGTGAGCCACAGTCCGGGGGCCCGCTCTGCCATAAGACTGTCAGGCTGCTGCGGTGGCCTTCGCGGCTTCGATCTCCCTCAATTGCCATTTCCAAAAACAAAGTACTTTGTCCTCGTCCGGCGGGACACCTGCCGCATCGAGAGCCCATTTTCGCTCCATCGCATTGAAGAAAATTTCGTCCTCGCGTTGTTGCAGCTCGTTGAAGTTGAGACCTTCGAACATTCGAATTCCTTTCATCGCACTCTTGCTTGCCGGGGCGGCGACACTAGAAACTAATGGTGGATCGCAATCGAGAGGAACGTCAACGGAGAAATGTCCACACGATGGGCCGACAAGCGAATCCGTTGGTTCCGTCGACGGACACTTCCTCCTTCCAGCGTCTACCATCGGGAAGGCGCACGACATCTCGCCATCGGTATGACCGGCGATAATAAAACAGGATAGTTAGAATTCGATCGAATCCATTTCCGGGACAGAAGGACCGACCTGCTAGACAGCAATGACATCAGAGGCTGGCGATGGCTGAGACGGCAGACAACATGACGAGCGACGACCCAGGGGCGCTGATGAAGCGAATCCTGGCGAACCGCAAATCCATTGCCAAAGCCCAGTTCGACATGATCGCCAACATCGGCCGGATGCGCTCGACGATGAGTGACGACGATCTGCGCAGTTTCCTGGTTGTCGAATGCGGCATCTCACGCAGCGATCTGCCGTCGATCTTTGCCTTCGATGAGACCCTCGGACCCTGCGAGTCACTCCTGCGCAAGCGCTGCGTCCCATTCCACGTGCTGAAGGCGCTGATCGCGACCGATGCCGATACCCGTCAAGCTGCGCTGGACGCTCTTGCAGACGGAACCGAGGTCGATGTCGCAACCGTTGCCAAACTCCGTCGTCTGACGATCCGCAACAGGATCGGAGCGAGCGCCTATGCCGAACGGGGCCGCCAGCGCGCGATGACGGCCGCGGCCTCGAAGCAGTCGCACCTACGCGTCCAGGCGCTCGGCGAGAACGTAGCCACGCTCCTTTCCGAGATTGACGAATTCACGGCGCGCTTTGTCGGGGAGCCACCCTGCGATCCGAACGAGGATGTCGTCGACCGGTCCGAAGCATGCATTTCCGCAGCCGTTAAATTGAGATCCAACGCGAGGATCGTGCTCCGTGAATTCAAGTTGGTGTATGGCGAGGTCGAACTGCCAGGAAAGGGTGTCGCTGGCTTCGGAACTGGGTCGCATCGGCACAAGCTCGCCGCCGCCCATGAATCCCTGAAACGCTTCGCCGATGGGAAGTTTGCATGGTACGGCAAGTTTAGCGGCTTCGCCTTCGAACATGGATATCTTTGGCGGACCGAACTTCAGGATGCGCTCTCATATCTGCTTCCCTGTGATCCAGAGCCGGATCCGGCCTCTGACGAAAATACCGAAGCCGCCAAGCCTTTGAGGTTCTTGGAAATATGCGCAGGTGCTGGCGGCCAGGCATTCGGCCTTCTTGGTGCGGGCTTCGCGCCCGCCCGGCTCTACGACATGGATCTCAATGCCACTCGTACCCTGAAAAAGAACTGGACCTGGCCCGTCACCCGGAAGCGCCTGGAGAAGGTTTCGGATAGGGAGCTCCAACAGTTCCAAGGCATCGATCTCCTTGCCGGAGGAGTTGAGTGCAGACCGTTCTCTCAGGCCGGGAAGCAACTCGGCGCGAACGACAGCAGGAATCTCTTCGATGAGGCGATCCGGTACGTGAAGGTCGTCAGACCTCGCGCTTTCTTCTTCGAGAACGTCGAAGGCTTCACGGACAAGAAGTTCCTCAAATATCGCGCCAGCGTGTTCCGGCGGCTGAAGGCGCTCGACTACCGCATCGGTCTGCACAAGCTCAACGCCCGCGACTTCGGGCTTGCTCAATCGCGTCCGCGGTTAGTGCTGGTCGGCGTGCACAAGGACGAACCCGGACTGTTCTCCCTGCCGAAGGACGGGATTAACACCACCATGGGAGAAGCCCTCGCTGACGTGATCTTTCCACATCGCGGGCTCGGTGATGTCGTCTATGATCAGTGGGCGGAAAATTGGTGCGCGAATTACGGAAGCAAGGTCTCCACGACGGTCACGTCGAGCCTCTACAAGAACAAAGGCAAGATGAAGCGGAGATGGGAGAACGAGCTCGGATTCGCAGTCGACCCGAAGCACGTCGGTGACGGACCGGCCCCACTCGGAAGCATCGAAGACCCAACAACCCTTCCCTATCTGACCGTCGATGTTGCCCGGGTGCTACAGGGGTTCCCGGGGGCGTGGAAATTTGAAGGCAAGGCGGACCGTCAGTTCCACCAAATCGGAAACGCGTTCCCGCCGCAGATGTCGAAGGCAGTGGGCCTGGCCATCGCGCGGGCGCTCTCGGGCCGAATGCCAAATTCGATCGACGCACCACCGCTTGTCCCCTTCAGCGAATCCTTGATTAGCGTGAAGGGCGTGACACCGAAGGGCTCGACGAGGTTCATGCTGAACGCAATGACGATTGAGGACGTCGAGGAGTTGAGGGACAGCTTCGGCACAAAGTTCCCGGATCTGCCGAAGCTAAGGGCTCGGGCAAAGAGGCACCGTCGCGCCCGAAAGCGCAATGCGCGCGAATATCAGCAATCTCTGCAAAGCGGCGGGCAAGTCATAGAGACTGTCGAGGCTGAGGACCCGTCCACTCCCTGAAATGTTTTCCGATTGCCTTCTGGATTTCCCATGCCGCGGGATGCTCCAGCCGCTTGACCAGCTTCCCATCGACGTGAATCTGGCCTATGCCGCTTTCTCTCCACGCGAAGCTGAATTCGCGTCCGGCGGCATCCTCGACGGTCAGCGTCTCCACTTTCCCATCGGTCGAGAAGGCTATCTCGGGACCATCCGGCCCGCACAGATCGCTGAACTCCTCGTAGGCCATCGCCACTTCCTGCGAGACCTCCTTGTCGCTCTCGTGCAGTGGAACAAGGACGACTTCCTTTAGGTAAACCCCGATCGCATTGACGAAGGAGGCCATGTCGTCCCCCTCGAGGAATTGCTCTTGCTCAAACTGCCTCGGAATGTACCCGAACCATCCCGCATCCCCCAGCTTCACCTCGGTATGGATTTCGGCGGTCACCTGGACATCCTCCCACTCCGCCCGGTCCTTGCGGGTTTCGGCCTTACCCGGGGCATAGAGTTCGACTGGTAGCCTCCAGCCATTAGGATCCCGCGTCCTGAACACCAGGGTCAGCCCGCCATCTCCGCGCTCTCCGCGCATGACGAGATTTCTCTCCTTCAGGATATGGCCGTAGCGCTCCTTCGCCTCGATCATGATCTGCGTGAAATATCCCATGGATTCTCCTTCCAGCTTGATACGAGAAGGATCCGTCGCACGTACGCAATGGACAAACCGCATTGAAAGGATTCGTCGCTCGAAGCCCTCGCAATTGTTGACACGAGAACCTAAGAAGAACATGTAACAATCTGATATAACTTCATATTTTACTGTGGACGCGGCCCCAGAAATGTGCCTTACTGCTCACGCCCGATGAGGCGCCGGAGGTGCCGATGATACAGATATCGATATCCATGAAGGGTCAGGTCTGACGCTGACGCCACAGGTGCGCCTAGGCACCGCGTGAGGGGGAGCGTCATGCTTCCGAACGGGCGAACTCCGAAAAACTTCACTATTTCGAACGATGCAGCCTTAGGTCGGCGGACAAGTTTCCGACCGTCATTTAGGACCGACATTGTAGCTAGTGACCGCGACGGGGTTCCACGATGTACGCAGCAAACAAAGCCATACGCTTACGCCTGTCGGCCTCGGCCGTGGTCGTCGTCATAGCCTGACCCTCGCCCACATTTCTCTCTGATTTCGCCCTGGCACTGGCTGCCGGGAACACCTACCCCTGCCTTGAAGAAAGCTTCGTCAATGCCGACGCCGAACAAATCCGCCCGCGATCCTCCCTGAACTGAAATGCGCCGCGCGCGGCGTCCCTCCGAAGTTTCAGAAATGCCGCACTCCGGCCACTCCGGGGATCGACGGCGCACGTCCGCACTTCACCTAAGAAGGATACATCACATGAGCACTGCCTCCGACATCTCCAGTCAGGCCCTCCCGACGGCCTTCACGAAGGCCGAGATCGAAATCCAGCGCGGCTTTGCACGCAAGTGCATCCGTGCAAAGCGCTTCGAGGACCTTTCGTCGCGTTACTTTGCGATGAAAGCGGAGTGCCATCGCCGCGGGCTGCGTGCGTGCGACTTTCAGACGTTCCGCAACGCGGTCCGCCTCACGCGCCTTGGCACGGTTGGCCGCCTGAACGTGGTCAAGTCCAGCGTCCCGGCGCAGGAGTACTACTTCGGCCTGCCAACCGAAACCGCTCTCATCCATGAGCACGATGGTTTTCTGAATCTCTGGCGTCGCCGCTGATCGGGGAGCCAGAACAGGATGACCATCAAAACCATCTCGATGCGCACCCGGAAGCCCGATGTCATGGACAAGAGTCTGCTCCAAGTGCTCCCCGCAGAGCTAGAGGAGATCGCCCTGGATCTTCCCCGCCTTCTCAAGATGACGGGGGCGTGGGAGGCGCTCCCCAAGAAACAGCGCCGTCACCTGAGGGCGCTGGCCCCGCGCCTTGTCACCGTCGTGCGCGGCAAACCCCACCTGCCCGGCGCTGTCCGATCGCCGGCAACTGGCGCGGCAACGACCGAGTACGGCAGTCGACCGAAACGGTCTGCAATCCAACCCAAAACGAGGAAGCCACATGCTCCATGAACAAATGACGACCTACTTCACGACTCTGGCCGACTTCCATCCTGCCGTGCTCCGCTGGTCAGGCCATGTTCTGCAGGACCAGCCGATGCTCGCGACGACCTTCGCTGCTACGTTGAATGTAATCATTCAGCAGACCCAGTTGCTGGGAATCGACGATGAAACGGCGCACGAGCTTCTCATTTGCCTGATCGAACATGAAGCCGGACCGGCCCTGCGCCGGCTGGGGATCAGCTTGCCCATCCCCTCCCGCGACCTGTTCTCAACCCTGGCGCACTCGTTTCGTGAAGATGACGAAATCGCAAAAGTCATGCTTCGAGAGCCGTTGATGGTGGAGAAGGGTCCCATCGGCATCATGCGCAGGTCGCTGTGGGCAGAAGGTTTGAGGGAGCCGGAGGTGTCGCAGAGACTCGCCGAACTCCAGGCGATTGAGCCACAAATACACTGAGCCCACTGCTCGAAACCGCTGCCCGGTCAGCGTCACCACTCCAAACGGGGCCTGCCCAGCATTTCGAAAGCGATGCCGAAATGCACGCTTTCCGGAAAGTCGAACGCGCGAGGCGGGGCCATCGCCTCTCCGACGGTCGTCGACGGAAGATCTTCACCCCATGACACTGCGCGGGCCGCCCCGGCCCTAGCACACCCTTCACCAGACAGCCCTGGCCCGGCCGCGTAGCGCGGCCGGCATCGGACACCTGCGTTCAACGGAGCCTTCAATGACCCGCGTCAGACAACTTATCCGCTTCTTGAAGGAGCTGGAGTCCGGCCACGACCGGACCCAGATCCCGCTTCCTTCCGAGACCGTCTTCCTCAAGCCGGATAATCCGCTCATCTCGGGACGGATCCGGCCCTTCCCGATCGACGTCCACGATGAGGACGAGGACTATGCCGACCTCGTCAGCATCCCATGGCTATGGATGCCGACCGAGGAGCCGACGCCCAGCCGATGGTACCCGGCCAGAACGAAGGGCCATTCCCGCGGCACCGTTACCAATCCGAAGACGCGATCGGCAATCACCTACGCCAGTACATACGAGATGAACCTCGCCTACATGCTCTGTGCCTCCAAGCATGTCGCCAAGATCGAGGATCAGCCCGAAGCCATCATCGTCCCCCGCGATGACGGTGACAAGCAACACACCGTCGACTACCGGGTGACGATGACGGGCAACGGCTACCGGATCGTTGTCGGTGTGCGGCCATCCTGGCAGCTCGACAAGGACGACCTCCGTCACACGATCGAGCGGATCAACTCCGGCTCGCTCGCGGGCTTCGCCGACGAGGCGATCATCCTGACCGAACGCGAGATCACGAACGACCGCGGGTGGAACGCAAAGAGCATCCTACGTGCGCTCAAGGGATCGGTCGCCAACGACAATGCCCGCATGGCGAACCACGCGTCGAAGTTCCACGGAACCGTGTCGCTCAGGATGCTGACCAGCATCTTCGACGACTCCGCGGCCGCTTGGAACGCGGTCTGGTGCCTGATCCACGACGAAATCCTTCTGCCCGCCCGTCCCGACATCAAGCTCGTGGATGCCCCCTTCGTCGCCTTCAACCACAACGCAGCCTGAAAGGAAATAGCATGGAAACCAACCTTCCCGCCCTCCTCTCGCTCCAGCACGGCGCCGTGCTGCCGGTGTTTCACCGCCTTCCCGTCAAGGCCCGCGTTCGCGATCGCGGCATCGACTACTGTGTCCTGTACTGCGACCGCAACGGCGCCGCGCTCCAGCGCATGGACGAGACCCAGGCGACAGTGACCTTCAGCCAGGCGGAACTCACCGAGGCACTCAACCGTCCGGGCAATCCGATGACGGTCGAGAAGGACTTCTACGCCGAAACGAAGGCGCGCGCCCGGCTGAAAGGCGTAGACAAACTCAGCGGTCTGAACCCGAGCGATCAGGAAACGGTCCTCAAAAGAGAATACTTCGTTCGGTCCTTCTACGAGATGCGGGCTGACTACAGGGAGAAGTGCAGGCTTGCGCGCATCGATGGCATGCCCCTTCCGCCTCGCGTCAGCAAGTCTCGCGACTCCCTTCTGCGGGTGATCCCGCTCATTTCTCTGAAGTGGCGTGCCCAACAATTGGCGAGCTCGCCGAAGGCGACTTACCGGACAAAGGAGAAGACCGTCACCCTCGTCGAACCGACCCCGTCCACATTGAAGACCTGGATGCAGAAGATGGAGGAGAACGACTTCGATCCCGTCTTCCTCCGAAACCAGTACCGTGACGAACGCCAGGAGTACTTCACGGGGGACGAGCTAATTCACCTCAACGCTGCGATCGCCGCCGCCTGCTCGCGTACCGATCCCGATCTCGCAAGGATCCATGCCGATATGGTCACCGTCATGGAAGCCGAAAACAAAATCAGGGGTGCCGACGACCAGCTCCGGATTCCGTGCGAAAGCACTCTGCGCAATCGTTACGCGGAACTTCCTGAGATGAAGCGGGACCTTGCTCACGATGGCAAGGATGCTGCCAAACGAAAGTGGCAGCCGGAACACGGCGGCATCGATGTCATCCGCGCGGGTGAGCGCATGGAAGTCGACGACCACGAGACCGACCTACATACGATTCTTGCAAAGATGGGCGTCTGGAAGACCATGTCCAAGGCTGACCGCGCCAAGGTGAAGCGAATCCGTCTTTGGATCTCTGCCGGGATCGACGTTGCCAGCCGAAGCCTGGCTGCCCTCTACGTCAGTTCGCGTCCGCCCTCAATGAAGTCGGCGATGGCGGTCCTGGAGATGGCGACACGGGAAAAGACCGACATCGCGAGACGTCTCGGATGCTCTACGGCGTGGGTCCAGGGCGGCACCATGGAAACCATCGCGGTGGACAGCGCGGCCTATTTCGCCCACCGCCCATTTCGCATCGCAGTCAACGACATGGGTAGCGACCTCTTCCTCCCCCCCGCGGGGGAAGCGCCTTGGCGCGGTTTCATCGAGCGCTGGTTCGGAACCTTCGGCCATCAGATGTTCAACTACTTCAACGGACGCACCTGGAGTTCGTCCAGCGAAAAGGGCGACTACGACTCCGAAGCCGAGGCTGACATGATCGCGGATCAGGTTGCCGAGTGCATGCTCCGCTGGGCTGTCGACGGATATCACAACGCACCCCACAGCGAGCTCAACGGTGCGACGCCGTTGAACCGCTGGCTCGAACTCAGCCGGGATTACGGTGTGATGCCAGGTCCGACCGGAGCTATCCGCACCCACCTCTTCGGCACCTACATCAAGCGCACCATCTCGAAAAAGGGTCTCAGGGCTGCCGGACTGTACTTCCAGAGCAAGCAGCTTCAGAAGATCCGCCGCAAGGTAGGAAAGACGCCGGTCGTCGCCCGCATCAACAACCACAACCTTGGTTCGGCATCGGTCTGGGCAGAGGATGGCTGGATCGAGGTCCCTTGTGTCCACAAGGAACTGGAAGGCGTCAGCATCTGGCAATGGCTCGCTGCGACCGAAAAGCTGCGCCTGTTCAATACGGAAAACGCCAAGGTCTCTCGCGGCACACTCCAGGCAACCTTCCTCTGGCTCAAAAACCAGGCAGAAATGGCTCGCCTCGAGTCCGGTCTGCTCAGCCCCGTCCTTGCCGAGGAGGACTACCAACGCTTCGAGCAGAGCATGGAGCGGACCTTCGACGTCGTCGAAAAGCCGTTTGAGGGCGAATTCGTCCCTGATGGCGAATGGCATCCGTCCAATGAGCTCTTCGCCGCCCTCGCGATCCAGCCGGTGATCTACGCCAAGGCCAAGAAGTCCGCGAAGGCCGTCCGAGAGGAGGCCAATGCCGGATCGCGCCCGGAAATCGGCACCATGCCGAAAGTTCAGGCCGAAGCGTACGCAGCCGAGCCGCCGGAACGCGTCGACAACGAGACAACCGTCGTTCGCCGCATCACCTCCAACATCTTCGACAACTAGGGAGTACACCATGGACCAGTTCGAAAAAGACTTCGATAGAAAGCGTAGTCAGGCAGCCATCGACCATGTTCGCGGCCTGATCGGCGACAACCGAGCCGCCATCGCAGACCGGATCGCGGAACTCTACGACGAGTACCTCACCCTAGATCGTGACGTGCCCCTGCGAGCCGCTCTCATGGCCTCGGTCGCAAGCGTTCTCACCCCTATCACCGGAAGACCAGACAAGCGTAGGATCGTCGCCGTCACCGGACGCTCCGGTGCCGGAAAGACCACTGCGCTGATGAAGCATATCCGTAGCATTCCGGCCATGCAGTCCTACAAAGACGACGACGGGGTGATGATCCATCCCGTCATCATCGTCGATGCCCCGTCGCCTTGCACTCCTCGTCTTCTAGCTATTGCCTGCCTCGAAGCGCTCGGTCACGCCCCTCCGGGGGGCATCAAGGAGAACCAGGCGTGGCTGCTGTTCCGGCGCCTGTTGAAGGTCCACAAGGTCATGTGGGTCTTCATCGACGAGGCTCAGAACGCTATCGAGACTGCCTCTGTCCGCGAGGCGACCGTCATCGGCGACGCGTTCAAGTCGCTGACGCAGATGCCGGATTGGCCCGTGAGATTGATCCTCGCCGGCGTGTCGCCGCTGGCAAGCTTTCTCGCCCGCAAGCAGCTCTACAATCGGCGCACTGTTGTTCCCTTCGACACCCTCGACGCGGACGGGACAACCGATCTTGCCAGAAGTGTTCTGGAGACGATCGTGCAGGAGCATGCTCGCATGGAAATCCGGATCAAGCTTGGCGACGACGCCTATGAGGATTCTGACGAGGAAGAGGGCAAGAACCGACGCAAGGACAAGGGAATGTTCCTCAGGCGACTGATGCACGCCTGTGATGCCGAATTCGGCTCCGTCGTCCAGATGATCAGGGCCGCCGTCGAGTTGGCAATCTACGCGGACCGCGACCATGTCACGATCGACGATTTCGTGAAGACCTACGCCTCCTTCTCCGGCTGCAGGCCAAGCAAGAACGTTTTCACCGCTGACAACTGGGAGGAACTCGACCCCGTAACCGCCTTGCTCCGCGACGACGATCGCGCTTGGGAGGCCGAACGGCTGAAATCCAAGGGAAAGACCGCAACCAGGTATGGAGTCCGCCCCCAATGAGCAGGCTTGCCGAATTGCTTCCCTTCCACGCTGGCGACGAAACCGTCGCCAGCTATTTTTCGCGCCTTGCGGCGGCATGTGGCTATGAGAGCGCCCGCGCCTTCGCCTTCCACCTCCAACTGCAGTTCCACGGGCTCGTTGCCGGACGGGAGACGGATCTGGAGACCTTCGCCGCAGTGCTGGATATGCCGAGGTCATTACTCTCTCCGGGCGTCATCGTCGGAGACAAGTCCATCTATCAGCTTTCCGGGCAACAGCTCAGCCGACATGAAATTCAACGGCTCCGGTTTCGCTTTTGTCCTTTCTGCGTGAACGAGGACGAAAGTCTCTGCGGAGGCCGACGAGGTTTTCGAGCATACGGACGCCTACACTGGCATGTGTCCGCTATTCGCACCTGCAGGCGGCACAGCGTGCACCTGGTATCCAGTGCCGAACTCGCGAGATCGCCATTCCAGCACGACTTTGCTGCCAACCTCGCGGCGGAATCCCCCAAGATTCCCGAATACATTGCTTCGGCCGAAGCCGCAAAACCGGACAACCTTCAGACGTATGTCGAGAAGAGGTTGAAAGGCGTCAAGTCCGGTGCCGATTGGCTCGACTCCCTCCCGCTGTTCGTCGCTATCCGCCTTTGCGAAATCGTGGGCGCATCTCTGTTGCACGGAAACCTGTTCCGCTCATCGGGGTTCGGCAACCGGGAATGGTCCGCGAGCAGCGGTGCAGGATACGATCTTCTTGAAGGCGGAGAACCTGCATTCCGGCAATACCTGGAGGCTCAGGTGGATGAATTTCATCGCGGCGCTAGTTCTCGCGGTAAGCGATCCATCTTCGGCCGACTTCATTATACCCTTGCCCACAAGACGACGACCGAGGCCGCTTTCGACCCCATCCGAGATATCGTTCGAGACGTTGCGATAGACAACCTGGCGCTCGCTCCCGGCGATGAGTTCTTCGGACCAATCAGTACCCGCAGATATCACACCATCCACTCGGCCTCAAAAGCCCACGGCATTCCGTTCGAGCGCCTTAGCAAGCTCCTGCTAGACGCAGGATTGCTCCCTAGTGACTTGAGCGGTGGGGGCAGAAGACTCATTGAAGCTCAAGCCGTCGACCGCATCGTGAGGGTACTGGCGACGACACTCAATCAGAAAGAGGTCATTGCCAAGCTTGGGCTCACCCGCAAACAGTGCCGGCTGCTAATCAATGGTGGACTTTTGAAATCATCCGGCGAAGTAAGACCGCGGCCTGGCAGCAGATTCGTTCCTCGATACCCGTTGGAGAACGTTACCTCGCTGATCGAGAGCCTGAGATCTGCAGTCAATTGCTCCGACATGAGTGGGCTCCACGATTTACGGACTTCGATCAAGCGTTGTCGATGCACGCTCGTCGAGGCAGTTGATTTGATCCGTTCTGGAAAACTCTCAAAAGTTGCCTGGGACGAAACTCATATCGGACTGGCAGCGCTCCGGCTCGACCCGAACGAAATGCGGCCTCTGATAGTGCGCGAACATCGCGGCTGTGTGGGGAGTTTACGAATTGGCGCAGATGACGCGGTTGTCGAAGAACGGAGCGTATTCGCTCATTGAGGATGGGCGGATCAAGGCCTTCAATCGCCGAAACTAACCAGAACGGCAGCCTCAATAGGCAACCGAGCCGGAAGAACTCGAGACTTTCATTCGCGAAAAACTGTTCGTGGAATCGGCTCGCCGGAAGCACCGAGTTCGTTCATCGACCATGAGGAGACTTGACCACGCTGGCTTGCCGCCATCGTTCACAGCCGGGGAAATGCCCTTCTATCGACGCGACGTGCTGTCCACAGAGAACCTCCTCTAAGAATTCGAGCCGGGCATTTTTGCCTGGCTTTTCTTTTGGCCGAATTTGTTGGCCATTTTTAGGTTCTTGGCTGGCCAGAAATCGATGCGTTTTCGGGACCAGCATGCCAAATTTCAATAGGTTGCAGGTGCGTTGGCCAGTACTTCGATAGATTTCTCATTAAATGTTATAGACGCGCCGAACAGCCGGACTGATACGGTTCGGCGCGCTACATTTTAGCATTTGCGATTTCACGGAACTGACGAAGAACCGTAACAACTCCGTCAAACAACCGGCGCATGAAGCGGTCGGCGCGGCCTCCCTGGAGTGACGCCCGCGCCCGTTCGAACCGTTTTTCAACCCTTTGCCGGATATTTGTCATGACCAAGCGTTTTCTCGCGACTGCCGCTTTCGTTCTCCTGTCCAGCACCGTCACCGTCAGCGCCACCGAGATCGGCGCCACCTTTGAGACCGCCTGCCCTTTCGGCGATTGCGCCGCCGGCATTTCGCTCTCCTATCTCGGTGAATTCGTCATTCCCACAGGTCACATGGAAAACGGCGTCGAATTCGGCGGCATATCGGGCCTCGATTTCGATGCCGCCACCGGCCACTATGTCGCCATCAGCGACGACCGCTCCGACAAGGCCCCGGCTCGTTTCTATGAGCTCGACGTCGATGTCGATGCGTCGGGCCTCAAGAGTGTTTCGATCGTCAAGCAGGTCACGCTGAAGGATAAGAACGGCGAGCCTTTCGCCGCAAAGACGGTCGATCCGGAATCGATCCGTCTCGGCAAGGACGGCATCTATTGGGGCAGTGAGGGCGACGGCAAGGCGCTGCTGCCGCCCTTCATCCGCGTCGCTGCGCCGGACGGCTCGTTCGTGCGCGAATTCAAGCTGCCGGAGGGCTTTGCGCCGACCGCCGACAAGTCGACCGGCATCCGCGACAATCTCGCCTTCGAGGATCTTGCCGTAGCACCCTCCGGCGACGTTTTCGTCGGCATCGAGGCAGCCCTCTACCAGGATGGCCCGAAGCCGTCGCTGACGACGGGCAGCCTGTCGCGCATCATCCGTTATGACGGCGCAACCGGCGAACCGAAGGCGCAGTATGTCTACCCGGTCTCTCCGATCCCGCAGGCTGCCGCCAAGGAAAACGGCGGCAACGACAACGGCATGTCGGAAATGCTCGCCCTCGACGATCATCGCCTGCTCGCCGTCGAGCGCAGCTATGCCGAAGGCTTCGGTAATAACATCAAGATCATGATGATGGATCTCGCAGATGCGACCGACGTCTCCACCATCGCCTCACTCGCCAGGAACGACCAGCGCGTCATCCCTTCCCGCAAGAGCCAGATCCTCGATCTGAGAGCGATCGGCCTCGTCCCCGACAATATCGAGGCCATGTCGCTCGGCAAGGCCAAGGACGGCGCCGACGTTCTCATCCTTGGCTCCGACAACAACTTCTCGCCCGCCCAGAAGACGCAGTTCTACGCCTTCAAGATCGTCAGCCGTCCGCAGCAGTAAACTGTCGCGTCTGGCGGTCGAATAGCGACGCTTTGTATACGCTTTCACGCTACGTACCTTGAAACCGCCGGGTTCATGGCCCATAACCAGAGTACAAGAATAAGAAGAGGCGCGCGTGGGTGTGTTCGATCGTCAGAAAGCCAATCATGAGCCACGATGGCTGGGGTCGTCGGCGCCGACGCGCGCGCCGCTAATCCCTTCCATCTCGGCGGCGCGCTGGCTGCTGGTCCTGATCGTCGCGGCCGGCGTCTATTTCTTCTACGGCTTCCTCGTGCCGGTGCTTGCGGCGCTGGTCATCGGCTTTGCCAGCTGGCCGCTCTACCGCAAGCTGCTGGCCCGCGTCGGCGGCAATACGACGATCGCCGCGACCATCGCCATCGTCATGATCGTCACCTTTCTGGTCATTCCGATCGGGTTTGCGGTCACCTATACGACGGGTGAAGTGCGCACTTGGGTCACATGGGCGATCCACGCCAACCGCGCCGGCGCGCCGACGCCCGACTGGATCGTCGCGCTGCCGTTCGCAGGCCCCTATCTCGATGATCTCTGGACGAAGTATATCGGCAGTCCCGGCGCTCTGGGCGAGGTCATTCAGGCAGTCAGCGGCGCCCATATCGGCAACATCTATCGCGCCGTGCTGGCAGCCGGCGGCGGCGCCTTCCATCTTCTGCTGACGCTGCTCTTCATGCTGATCGCGCTGTTCTTCGTCTATCGCGACGGTTTTTCCTTCTCCAAGCAGATCGATATGCTGGGCGAGCGCATCCTGCCGAACCGCTGGGAGCGCATTTCCCGCGTCGTGCCGGCGACGATCAGCTCCACCGTCATGGGCATGACGCTGATTGCGATCGGCGAAGGCATCGTGCTCGGCGTGGCTTACTGGATCGCCGGTGTGCCGTCGCCGGTGACGCTCGGCGTGCTCACCGGCGTGATGGCGCTGATTCCGGGCGGTGCGCCGCTCTCCTTCACGCTGGTCTCCATCTATCTCCTGGCGAGCGGCTCGCATGTCGCCGGCGTCGGCCTCTTCGTATGGGGCACTGTCGAGCTCTTCATCGTCGACAAGACGCTGAGGCCGAAGCTCGTCGGCGGTCCGATCAAGCTGCCCTTCCTGCCGACATTCTTCGGCCTCGTCGGCGGCGTCAAGACGATGGGTTTCCTCGGCCTCTTCATCGGTCCCGTGCTGATGGCGCTGATCGTCGCCATCTGGCGCGAGTGGATCCACGAGGCCCGCAACGCCGAAAAGATCGAGGCGGTGCCGCAGATCGTCGTGGACGAACAGGCCCCTCCCTCGTCCAAAACGATCTCTCGGGTTGCCGAAGGCTGACGCGGCCTTCGCCAGTCTCTATCCCAGCCGCTTTTCCATGAAGAGGCTGAGCGGGTCCGGCAGGTAGCTGCCGAAGGCCTCGATCTCCTGATATTCGTATTTGCGGTAGAGGGCGATTGCTTCTGGCTGGTAGATGCCGGTTTCGAGCCGAATCGCCGTCAGCCTCTTTTCCCTCGCGATCGCCTCCAATGCATTCATCAGACCGCTGGCAACCCTCAGCCCCCTCGCCTCAGGATCGACGAACATGCGTTTGATTTCCGCCGTCCCGTCGCCGGCTTCGACCAGCGCGCAGCATCCGACGATCGCGCCATGATTGCGGGCGACGAGAAAGCTCACGGAAGGCTTCTCCAGCGAGGAAAGATCAACCAAATGGTTGCTCTCCGCAGGATAGAGCGACTGCGCATAGGCATCGGAAAGATCGAGAAGACGGATGATGCCCTGCTGGCGCGGCGGCTCCTGGGCGATGGTGACGGACATGATGGTTCCCGATGCTGGTGAGAGGCGCAAATTCTTCTCCACATGACGAAGAGTTAATGCTTTCGCCTTCTTTCTGTTGGAATTGCGCCGTCTAAGGCGATATCAGGTTCAATAGCCAAGGGGGCAGAATATGCAAGCGGTGCTCATCGCCATGACCATTCTCGGTTGCGACGATTCCGTCAGCCAGTGCAGGTATGTCGCGACGGTCGACAAGCGCTGGGAAACCGTTGCCGCTTGCGATGCCGAAGCCGAACGCCGCCTCAAAACCTATGCCAATGTCAGCTATCCCTCGGTGATCGCGGTGTGCGAAGCGCCGAAAGCGCTCGCCGCCGCCGAACCGCCGAAACCGGGGTCTTTGCCCGTTGCCACTGCCGAGACCGCTCCTGCCGCCTCCGAGGAGCCTGTAGGCAAGCTCGCCGGCTTTGCTGAAAACATCGCCGGCCAGGTTCGCGCGCATCTTCCGACAGGCCGAGACGTCAAGGAGACGCTTTCCAAGCCCGTCCACTTCGTATCCGCCAGCTATTCCTGGGTGGTGACGCGGCTGAACGACTAAGCCGCCGCAAGCGCCGCATAGACACGGGCCGATTGACGCTGTTCGGCGACACCAAGCTTTTCCACCATATCGAGCAATTCGCCGACAGCGCTGTGCGAGCCCTCGTGATGGCGGAATTTTTCGAGAAGACGGCCGCAAATATTGCCGAGCACGCTGCCCGGCGCCTTTCTGGCGGCATCCCTCCAAAGCAGTGTCGCTTCGACGAAGATGACGCTGATATCCCTCGGCAGGCCGGCGGATTCGTAGAGTGCGCGCACAGCATGCATGCGCCCGGTCGCCAGGATCGACCGCACTCGGCGCTCGCCGCAGCCTGTCAGATCGACGATCGCGGCAGCGAAGAAATCCACCTTGCCGGCGCAGAGCGCATGCATCAGGAAGGATGGCGTCAGCCGGCCGTTGAGGCGCAGATGTTCGACGAGATCGGGTATTTCGCGCGGCGCAATGTCGCCGGCAAGTGAAATGATGGCGGCCTCGGTCGCCTCGCGGCTGATGCGCTGGAGCCGCGGCAGGCCGATCACCGCCTGCGCCAGCGGCAAGCCGATCAGCGCATTGCTGACATGCTGGGTGAGCAGCTGTCGGGCATCTGCAGGAAGATCGCTGCGGTCGAGAAGCAGGTTGCGGATGTCGCAGCTGTCACCGAGCCGTTCGGCGATGCGTTTCAGCGATTGAGTCGAGATCGCCGCACCGTCGTTCTCGAGCAGGCAGAGCACTTCTTCCTCGTCGCCGACCTCCGCAAGGGCGGCAGAGACCGGGCGCGTGACATGGGCTCTGGCTGCAATCAGCATGCGGGTGGCGCCATTGCCGCGCGCGGCAAGATCGACGAGATCGGTATCGCTCAAAAGCGGTGAACAGGTGACGGCGTGGCAGGCGACCTCGGGCTGGTCTTCGGCGAGCGAAAGAACCAGGCTGCGCGGCGCATCGGGCGACCAGGCGATTGATTCGGCAAGCGCAAGCCGCACCCGCGGCGATGGATCGTCGAGAAGGAAGGTCATAGCCATCTCGGCCGCCTTCCGCTCGTCTTCGGACATATCGGACTGCAGATAGGCTCGCCCGAGCGCATTCGCGGCCCGAGCCCGATCGCCGGTCTTGGCGGTTTCGATCCAACGAAGGAAAGCTTCTACGATCACGCGACGCCCCAGCACTTGAACGCGATTCCTTCGCGTTTCATTCAATGCTGTGACCGTAGCGACAAAAGGTTTAAGATTGGTTCACCATATTTCTTAAGCCTTTGTATGCCTTGCGCTCAGGCCTCCGCTTTTGGCACGTGCGGCCTGAACATCTCGAAAACATCGCTGCCTTCGCTGTAATCCATGTAGCCCATGCGCGCGACAGGTCGGGCGATCGACATGTCCAGCCGGCCGTCCCTGACGATCGCTTCGTCGATATGGATGCCGACCACCTCGCCGAAGACGAGGACGTTTTCGGACGGCATGCCCGACAGCGTCTTCGGCTCGATGATTTCGGTGACCTTGCATTCGAGTACGGCGAAAGCTTCCGCGACATAGGGCGCATCGATCAGTTCGGCCTGCTTCGGCGTCAGGCCCGCGAAGTCGAATTCACTGCTGCCATAGGGCAGCGCCGCCGAGGAGAGGTTCATCTTTTCGGCGAGATCGCGGCTGACGAAATTGCAGGTGAAGACGCCGGTCTCAGCCGCATTGCGCTGGCTGTCCTTTCGCCCAGCGGAGGAAAACATCACCAGCTTCGGCCGGTCGGCAACGGCGTTGAAGAAGGAATAGGGCGCAAGGTTGACCGAACCGTCCCTGCCCTTGCTGCCGATCCAGCCGATCGGGCGCGGCGATACGATCGCCTTGAAGGGGTCGTGTGCGAGCCCGTGCCGGTTGCTGTCCGTCGTGTAGAACATCAGTCCTCTCCGCCGACCCAGGTCACCGTGTCGGCAAGCTCCGGCCGCGGCCGTTCGATCGCCAGAAATGTCGTCGAGCCGATATGGATGAAGCCCGCCACCTTTTCGCCGGGCCCGACGCCGAGCAGCGGATAGGCGCGCTCGTCATAGGCGAACCACTCCGTCAGCCAGTTGGCGACGTAACCGCTGGCATTGGCGGCGAGAATGACGTTGAGGCAGAGCGCGCCCGCCGACATCAGCTGCTCCCATTCCGGGATCTTGATATGCGGTCCCGCCTTGCTGACCACGGCGACGACGACAGGCGCGCGGGTGAAACGGGTGCGCTCGACCTGGATCATCTCTTCGGAAAGCTCAGGCTTCGTCTCGAGCGCGAGCTTCAGCAGCGCCTCGCCGAGCTTCTCGCGCTGCTCTCCGCGATAGACGATGAAGCGCCAGGGCGTGATCTTGCCGTGATCGGGAACGCGCGAGGCAAGCCTCAGGATCTCCTCGATCTCGGCCTTCTCGGGGCCTGGTTCGCACATCTGGAAAGCGGGGATGGAGCGGCGCACGGAGAGATAGTCGATCAGCTTGATATCGGATTTCATGCGGGAGAAACTTTCATTTTTATGCTGCTGCAAAAGGTGGGTCTTGAATTTGCCATCGCGTTGGTCTTGAAGTGGCCTTTGCGATTTCAGAAGTCAATCGGTTCACGAAACAGATGTTTGGCATTTCGCCTCTTGCACGCACCGGCCTCGCCATCGCCCTGATGGTCTTGATGCCCTTCGGCGCCGGCGCGCAGGATGCCTTCAAGGAATTCAAACAGCTCGATTCGAGCTCGAAGATGCCCAAGCTGAACGCCTTCATCGCGCCCGGCACGGCGCCCGAAGGCACCAAGCTGCGCGACGTCGCAATGGAAGCCAAGCTGACGGCCGACGGCACGCCTGTCGAGGACGGTCTCTCCTGGTATGTATTCAGCCCGATCGCCGGCACCGACGGCAAGCTGCCGCTGATCGCCAGCGCCAAGGGCGGCCCCGCCGACTTCCAGCTCGCGCCCGGTGATTATTTCGTCAACGTCTCCTTCGGCCGCGCCGGCGTCACCAAGAAACTGACCGTGCCCGCCGATGGCGAAGTCGACAAGCAGGTGATGGTGCTCGATGCCGGCGGCCTGCTGCTCAACGCCGTCTCCGGCGCCGATGCCCGCATCCGCCCGGACCAGTTGAGCTTCTCGATTTATTCCTCGGAAGTGCGTGACGACGGCGAGCGTGGTCTCGTCGTGGCCGACGTCTCGCCGAACACGGTGGTGCGCCTCAATGCCGGCACCTATCACATCGTTTCCGAATATGGCAGCGTCAACGCCGTCATCCGCGCCGACATCCAGGTCGAAGCCGGCAAGCTGACGGAAGCGACGATCCAGCACCGCGCCGCGCAGGTCACCTTTAAGTTGGTTTCCGAAGCAGGCGGCGAGGCGATCGCCGATACGGCCTGGTCGATCCTGACGGCAGCCGGCGACAGCGTCGGCGAAAGCGTCAGCGCCTTTCCGACGATGGTTCTCGCCGAAGGCGAATATTCGGCCGTCGCCCGCAACAAGGACAAGATTTACCAGCGCGATTTCACCATCGCCGCCGGCAGGAACACCGATGTCGAAGTCCTGATGAAGGACCAGCAGCCGCAGCAGCCCGAGAGCCCTGCGGCGCGCACCGTGCAGCAGGTGCCGGCCGGCACGCCCCCGCCCCCGGGTGTTCAGCCGGCTCCGGAGGCGCCGCTGCCCTCATACGAACAGCTCGTACCGCAGGCCGGCGGCGACGGCGCCAGCCTCGATTGATCTGCCAAGCACCTGTTTCCGACGCGCCGGCGATCGCGCAGATCGGCCGGCGCTTCGGGCGCGACTTTCAATGATTGACAGGAAGATTATTCGAAGTGCAGGCGCGGTTTCCGACAGCGCCGAGGTCGGCGCTGTCGTATTCAAGCGATTTTCAGGCCGCCCTGGCTTTCTTTGCTTCGGCCTTGCGGCGGACGTCGGGCGGCGTCGCCTCGAGGGTAAGGCTCTCGACGGCGGCGTCGAGCCCCATCGAAACCTGATCCTGGCTGCCGAGGCGGCGGATGTTGACCGTGCGCTCCTCGGCCTCTTTCCTGCCGCAGACGATGATGACGGGAACCTTGGTGACCGAATGCTCGCGGATCTTGTAGTTGATCTTCTCGTTGCGGAAGTCGGTCTCGACGTTGAGGCCGGCCTCGCGCAGCGCCTCGGCCACTTCAAGCCCGTAAGCATCGGCTTCCGAGGTGATCGTCGCGACCACCACCTGCAGCGGTGATACCCAGAGCGGCATATGGCCGGCGAAGTTCTCGATCAGGATGCCGAGGAAGCGCTCCATCGAGCCGCAGATGGCGCGATGGATCATCACCGGCTGCGTCTTTTCGGAGTTGCTGTCGATGTAGAAGGCGCCGAAGCGTTCCGGCAGGTTGAAGTCGACCTGCGTCGTGCCGCACTGCCATTCACGGCCGATCGCGTCCTTCAGCGTATATTCGAACTTCGGCCCGTAGAAAGCGCCCTCGCCCGGCAGGATGCCGGTTTTGATGCGGCCCTCGGACTGCGCCTCGATCGTCTTCAGCACGTCGGTCATGACGGCTTCGGCGCGATCCCAGAGCGCGTCGGAACCGACGCGCTTTTCCGGACGGGTCGAAAGCTTGACGACGATTTCCTTGAAGCCGAAATCTTCGTAGACCGAGAGGATGAGATCGTTGATCTTCAGGCATTCGGCGGCCATCTGCTCGTCAGTGCAGAAGATGTGCGCGTCGTCCTGCGTGAAGCCGCGCACGCGCATCAGACCATGCAGCGCGCCCGAGGGCTCATAGCGATGAACCAGGCCGAACTCCGCCAGACGGATCGGCAGTTCGCGATAGGACTTCAGGCCATGCTTGAAGATCTGCACGTGGCCGGGGCAGTTCATCGGCTTCAGCGCAAAGACGCGATTGTCAGCTTCCTTGTCTTCGGGATGCGTCATCGCATGCGCCGATTTCACGGCGAACATGTTTTCCTGATACCAGCCCCAGTGCCCCGAGGTTTCCCAGAGCGAAGTGTCGAGCACCTGCGGCGCGTTGACTTCTTCATAATCGACGGCGAGCCGGCGGCGCATATAGGAGACGAGCGACTGGAAAATGCGCCAGCCCTTGCCGTGCCAGAAGACGACGCCCGGACCCTCTTCCTGAAAATGGAACAGGTCCATTTCGCGGCCGAGCTTGCGATGGTCGCGCTTTTCGGCTTCCGCCAGCATATGCAGATAATTGTCGAGATCGGCTTGGTCGGCCCATGCCGTGCCGTAGATGCGCGACAGCATGGCGTTGTTGCTGTCGCCGCGCCAATAGGCGCCGGCAACCTTCATCAGCTTGAAGGCCGTGCCGATCTGGCCGGTGGAAGCCATGTGCGGGCCGCGGCAGAGGTCGAACCATTCGCCCTGATTGTAGATCTTCAGATCCTGCCCTTCCGGGATCGCATCGACGAGCTCGACCTTGTAGTTTTCGCCCTTGGCGGCAAAAACTTCCTTGGCCTTCTCGCGTGACCAGATCTGCTTGGTGAAGGGCGCGTTGCGGGCGATGATCTCCTTCATCTTCTTTTCGATCTTCGGCAGATCGTCGGGCGTGAAGGGCTCGTTCTTGGCGAAATCGTAATAGAAGCCGTTTTCGATCACGGGGCCGATCGTCACCTGCGTGCCGGGCCACAGCTCTTGCACGGCTTCTGCCATCACATGCGCGGCGTCATGCCGGATGAGCTCCAGCGCGCGGCCATCCTTGCGGGTGATGATCTCGATCTTGCCGTCGGTCACGGCATCGGAAAGGTCGCGCACATCGCCGTCGATCGCAATGGCGACGGCGCTCTTGGCGAGCGACTTCGAAATGGATTCGGCGACATCCCTGCCGGTCGCGCCAGCCGGGAAGCTGCGCACCGAACCATCGGGAAATGTCAGGGAAATGGCTTCAGACATCGAATTCTCCTTGTCCAGTCCCGCCAACGAATGCGGGTGGTTGCAACGACGCGCTTCCCTTTGCTGGATGCGCTGCCGCCTGATACTCAGATTTTCCGCGGGAGTAAAGAAGATGCCCGGTCTACATGATCATTTGGGCGAGGCCGCAAACCGTATTCCAGTTGCGCATCGTGCCGATGCCGAGCCGCTTGGTCGTCAGCGCCGACAGCAGCTTGGATTGGCTCGGCTTGCCGGCGAAATCGATCCAGAGGTCGCCGCCGACGACCGCGATGCGCTGGCCTTCCGCCATCAGCGGTTTCAGCGCCTCCACCTTTTCCGGGTCGATCGGCAGGCGCATGACCCGGACGATGACCTGGTCCCCGCTGCCATCCCGAAAGGGATTGGTGCCGCAGAGCGCCATCCAGGTGCAGTCGCTGCGCACGATGATATCGACATGCTTGCCGAACTTCTCTTCGAAGCCCTCTTCCAGCGCGACCTCGAGTTCATGCGGCCGCATTCCGTCTGCCTCGAAGACCAGATTGCCGGTTGAAACCAGCGTGCGTGGCTCGCGATAGCCGAGCTCTGTGGCAAGCGCGCGCAGATCCTCCATGATGACCCGGCGGTCGGGAGCAAGCACGATGCTGTGCAGAAGGGCAACAAACATGCTCATAGCCACTCGCTCTCCTCCTCTCCTCCGCGTTCGAGATCGCAGTCACTGAGCGGTGACCCGCGCCTCACGCTTGGTTGCTGCGCTCACCCTCTCTTGCGTCCGAGGACGATATAGCGCCACGGGGTCCACCAACGAAAACTGTCGCCGAGCGTCTCCGGCACCTGGTCGAGCCCGCTGGTCCCGCCCGGGCCGCAGCGGCCGACGCGAAAGAGCGTCATCCAGCCCCCTGCCCAAAGGCCGTGGCGGGCGATCGACTCGTAGCCATATTCCGAGCAGGTCGGGATATGGCGGCAGGAATTGCCGACAAAGCCGGAAAGCGTCAGCTGATAGAAACGGATGAGCCCCATGCCAAGCAGGCGATCGGGAGTCTTGCGGAAGGGGCCGGCATAGTTGCGGGAACGGTGTGCCACCGTTTTGCGCGGCTTTTTGGATCCGGCGGCGCCGCCGTCGTCCTCATCGCTGGCCTGCAGGGCACAGAACTCGCACATCCCGGTTACGCCTCGATAACTTCCGCCCGTTTCGCCTCGATCTGCCCGATCGCATCGACGACCGCATCGAAGGTCAGCATCGTCGAGGCGTGACGGGCCTTGTAATCCCGCACCGGCAGCAGGTAGCGCATGTCCTCGAACCGGCCGATGGGTCCCGCGCCATCCGCCTTCAGCATGGCGAGCATGTCCTGGCGTGCCTGGCGCACTTCACCCGATGTCGCGCCGAGGACATGGCGGGCCATGATCGAGGACGAGGCCTGCCCGAGCGCGCAAGCCTTTACGTCATGGGCAAAGCCGCTCACGGTATCGCCGTCCATCTTCAGCCAGATCCGCACCTTCGAGCCGCAGAGTTTGGAATGGGCCTGGGCGCTCGCATCGGCATCATCAAGCGTCCCGGTCAGCGGAATATTGCCTGCGAATTCGAGGATTTTGCTGTTGTAGATGTCATCCATGCTGGATTCCGCTCCAAAATCGCTGCGGATTGGCCGTTTTTCAGCCTGTTATTGTCGTTGAAACAAAAAACGCACCGTGTCCTCTCAGGATACTTACATAGCACGGCCGTCTTCCTATATGTATGTCGTTCGAAGGCCATGAAAATGCAATGGCCTCGTGTAAGTTTGATTGGGAAACCGTGCCGGACGGGCTGAATTGGCCCTGAAAGCCCCGGAGCCTGCCAAAGGTGCAAGAATTCCCTCATGGGACTGACCAGTGGCAATTCCGACAGATGGGTCCGCGATGCGGACCAGGAGACCATTGATCATGGACGCCATCGTGAAGAACTTTCCGCAGACGAACCGCGAGTCCGACCGCCCTTCTCAGCAGGAGGCGGAGGAAGCCGTTCGCGTGCTGCTGCGCTGGGCCGGTGACGATCCGACGCGTGAAGGCCTGCTCGAGACGCCGGCCCGTGTCGTCAAATCCTACCGCGAGCTTTTCTCAGGCTACGACATGGCGCCGGAAGACGTGCTCGGCCGCACCTTCGAGGAGGTCGCCGGCTACGACGACATGGTCCTCGTCAAGGACATTCCGTTCTATTCGCATTGTGAACATCATATGGTCCCGATCATCGGCAAGGCCCACGTCGCCTATATGCCCGATGGCCGCGTGCTCGGCCTGTCGAAGATTGCCCGCGTCGTCGAAATCTTCGGCCGCCGGTTGCAGACGCAGGAGACCATGACCGCGCAGATCGCCCGGGCGATCGACGATACGCTCAATCCGCGCGGTGTCGCCGTGATGATCGAGGCTGAACATATGTGCATGGCGATGCGTGGCGTTCAGAAGCAGGGCTCGACCACGCTGACGACGACGTTTACGGGAACGTTCAAGACCGAGCCGGCCGACCAGGCCCGTTTCATGAGCATGGTGCGGGGCCGCTGATACCGGCTCCCTCAGGAGGGCCGCGATGAGCCAACTGATCTTCAATCAACCGTCCGAGGACAAGTCCACCTTGGAAGACGCTGGCGATTTCACGCCGCGTTTCGATGATCGCGGCCTGATCACCGCGATCGTCACGGACGCCGGCGACGGCGAACTGTTGATGGTGGCGCATATGAACGCGCAGGCGCTGGCGCTGACCATACAGACCGGCACGGCCCATTATTTCAGCCGTTCGCGCGGCAAGATCTGGAAGAAGGGGGAAACCTCTGGCAATCTCCAGACTGTGAAGGAAATCCGCACGGATTGCGATCAGGACGCCATCTGGCTGAAAGTCGAGGTCGCCGGCCACGACGCCACCTGCCACACCGGCCGGCGCTCCTGCTTCTACCGGACGATCACCCTTCAGGACGGAAAGCCGATGCTCGACATCGTTGACGACGAGCGTCATTTCGATCCGAAGGACATCTACGGAAAATAGCTCCGATTTCCGGACATTTGTCCCTTATTGCGCCAGAAACCGCCTCTATATACGATTTGGAAACGGATCGGGCACACTATCGGAAGTCACGTGTTCTGCTGGGAGGGGAGAGCGCCATGCTGAGCTGGAGTCTGCATCGTCAAAGCTCTGAAGGCGAGGGTTCCGGCTCCGGTTCTGGCATGTCTACCACACTCGAAACGATCCCTCCCCCCGCGCCTCCCAGGAAAATCAAGATCGCGCTCGCGCTCGGCGGTGGCGCTGCCCGCGGCTGGGCGCATATCGGCGTGTTGCGCGCGCTCGACGAAGCGAAGATCGAGATCGGCATGATTGCCGGCACGTCGATCGGCGCGCTGGTCGGCGGCTGTTATCTCGCCGGCAAACTCGATGAGCTCGAAAGCTTCGCCCGGTCGCTCACCATGCGCCGCATCGCAAGCCTGCTCGACCTCACCATCGGCGGCAGCGGCCTTTTCGGCGGCATGCGGCTGACCAAGCGCATGCAGGAGCATCTCGAAGGCCTCAACGTCGAGGATCTCGACCGGCCTTTCGTCGCGGTCGCGGCCGAGGTCAATACCGGCCACGAAGTCTGGATCGCCAACGGCTCGCTGATCACGGCGCTCAGGGCTTCCTATGCCCTGCCCGGTATCTTCGAGCCGGTGCGCAGCAATCACCGTACGCTGGTCGATGGTGCGCTGGTCAATCCGGTTCCCGTCTCGGTCTGCCGCGCTTACGAGCAGCTCCTCGTCGTTGCCGTCAATCTCAATTACGATCTCTACGGCCGCTCGGCCGTCGTCCGGCATAATGCCAGCCTCTCGCCACAGGAAGTTCAGAAGCAGGAAGAGGCGCCCTATGCACGGCTGGGCATGACCGGCGTCATGGTGCAGGCCTTTAACATCATCCAGGACAGGATTGCCCGCGCCCGCCTTGCCGGCGACCCGCCTGATATTTCGCTGCAGCCGCGTCTCAGCGATATCGGCCTCTCCGAATTCCACCGGGCCGGCGAGGCGATCGAACGCGGTTACGAGGAAGCCAGAGCCCGGCTCCCCGAAATCAAGCGCATGCAGGAAGTCTACGCCAGCCATCCCTGAGCAGGCATGCCGTCCCCAGGCGGCCCGGGCAATATGCATAGAACCGAGGCCGGCCAAACCTCAGCCGGCAATATAAGCCTTGATCTCCTCGGCTTCGCGCTCGACCGCGGCGATGCGCGATTTCACCACGTCGCCGATCGAGATGATGCCGGCAAGCTTGCCGTTGCTTTCCACCGGCACGTGACGGAAACGACGGCTTGTCATCAGCTCCATCAACTCGTTGACGGTCGTCTCCTCGTGACAGCGGTAGACCTTTGACGTCATCACCTGGGAGAGCGGCTGATCGAGGCCTTCCTTGCCGTGCTTGGCGATGGCATGCACGAGATCGCGCTCGGTGAACATGCCGGAAATCCGGTTCTCCATGCCGACGACGACGATGGCGCCGATCTTCTTCTTGCTCAGGATATTGGCCGCCTCGGCGACGGTGGTATTCGGCCCGGCGGTGACGACGTCCCTGCCCTTCAGGTCGAGAATTGCTTTGACTGAACCGGTCATTCGAACCTCCTATGTCCGTGAAACACTTGTCACAGGCATCCGCGGCGGTTTCTCCCCCCAGCGCGGATAATAGGTCGATGGTGCACTGCCCCGCTCAGGATTGCAACACATCCTTCTCCGCTTCGGCTGGTTCCACAGACGGGCGCGGCGGCACCCGGTCGAAAAGCGAAAACAGGAAAAAGCCGAAGACGAATCCGCCGATATGCGCATCCCAGGCGATCTCCTGGCTGCCGTCGCCGACGAGCGGGATGCCGACGGCGATCAGCGCGTTGCCGAACAGCCAGAACAGCATGAAGATGACGACGGTCCGGCTCTTCAGCGCCTCGAAAATGGAAAGCCGCGCGTTGAGATGCGCCGGCAGCATCGGCCTCCGCTCGGCTGGAAAAGCGAAGCGGCAGGCTGCTCCCATCAGCCCGGAGATGACGCCGGATGCGCCGATCAGCAGCGATATGTCCCCCCAGTTCAGGGCCGTGTGCAAGGCGGCTGATGCAACGGAGGAAAAGATCCAGAAGAGCACGAAACGCAGCGTCCCGATGCGGCGCACGACCGGCGCGCCGAAAGCCATCAGCCACAATGCATTGAAGGCTATATGCTCGACGCTACCATGCAGCAGTGAATAGGTAATGGGCGTCCAGAATAGTTCCGGCCCCTGCTGTGATAGTGGAATCACATAGCGCGCGGGAACGAAGCCGAAAGTGAAGAGCAGCCACTCCACAGCATCGTCGGGAAGCAGGAATGCCTGCACCACGTAAATGACGGCAAGCAGGCAAAGGCTGAAGAACAGCGCTGGCGGAAGATTGAAGACCGGTACGCGCGGTGGCCGTGCCGGCGGCTGGACCTTAAGAGGTTCGGGCGCCTTGTTCGGCTCGGCCGTCTGCTCATTCATCTGCATTTCGCCTCGTTGAGGCCACAGCCATACAGGAGCGCTTGTCAAAAAAAAAGCCGCCCGGAGTGTCGGGCGGCGTACCGGGATCTCAAGTAAAGACTTCGGCCCGGTCAGGCTGTGCTGAACTTCGAAAGTCGAAGCCATGATGAGACAGTGTCACGACAGGCATCGCACCTCAATCGAAACCCTTTGTTAACCTTACCGGCCCGGCTTTGGCATGAAATCCGCATGGTAAAGCCTGTAAGGGCCATGAGGGCCTGAAATTGCTCCGGAATGGGACAGGTTGGTGTGAAATGCGTTTACAAACGACCATCGAAATCTTCGACTACTGGAATCGCATCCGCGGCACTGCGGATGCGCCGTTGAAGTCACAAGTCGAACCCTCTGCCGTTCCCCATCTTCTCCAGAGCCTCTTCATTCTGGAGATGCGCGGAGGCGGAGACATCGGCTTCCGGCTCGCCGGCACCCGTATCTGCGATCTCTTCGGACGCGACCTGCGCGGCGAGCGCTTTTCGTCGCTCTGGGCGCATGGCCAGCATACGGATATCGAACGCACGGCGATGGGTGTGATGGATCATGCGATGCCGGCGCTGTTCAATGCCACCGGCTACAGCACCGTTGGCCATCAGGCTTCCTTCGAAATCGTCATGATGCCGCTGCGTTCGCCGGGCGGCGCCTGCGACCGGCTGCTCGGCGCAATCACACCGGCGGCGGCTGCAAGCTGGCTGGAGATCGTGCCGCTCGAATTCCTGACGCTCGACCGCAGCCGTCTGCTCCCGACACATTTCGGCAAGTCTGCGTCCGCCGAAATGCGCCCGATCAACGAGATCGCCGCCGGCAAGAGCGCCCGTTTCGGGCAAGCCATGCGCCGCATGGTGTCACATCTGCTGAGCGCGGAGGCGCGCTGACAATCCCGTTTCAGGACACCCGGCATACTCGTTTTCGGCTATGCCGGGATCGGACGGAACAACCTTCTGTTAATGGATTGCGGGTAATGATCGAACTCTGCCATTTTCATGAAGAAGCCTTTTGATGCACTCGTTCCAGCCAGCTCAGACGCAACGACCTGCGCCGCGCCCTGAACAGGGCGTTTTCCAGCGTGTGCCCATCAATATGCAGGGCCGGCTGATGCTTGCGAACTACGAAGAATTCGAATGCATGGTGATCGACATGTCGCCCGGCGACATGTACGTCACCTGCATTGGCCGGCCCCGCGCCAACGAACGCGTCGTCGCCTATATCGACCATCTCGGCCGTGTCGAAGGCTATGTCCAGACGCTCGACGGCCGCGGCTTCACCATGTCCATCAATGCCACGGACCGCAAGCGCGAGAAGCTCGCCGCCCAGCTCACCTGGCTTGCCAACAAACATGAACTCGGCCTGCCCGAGGACCGCCGTCACGACCGTCTGACGCCGCGTGACGTGAAGACCGAACTCACCCTCGATGACGGCACGCGTTATTCCTGCCGCATCATGGACCTTTCGCTCTCGGGCGCCGCTATCGACGTCGAAATGCGTCCCTCGATCGGGACGGCAGTGCGTCTCGGCAATATGCGCGGCCGTGTCGTGCGCCACTTCGTCGAAGGTGTCGCAATCGAGTTTCTCTCGATCCAGTCCCGCGAAACGCTGCGCGAGTTCCTGTAAGCCGTCTTTTCCTCCCCACTGATACGGCGCATAAGGCTCGTCTCCTCAATCGGGGCGCGCCGATGTCACCTCTCTATCCTGAGATCGAACCATATGATCACGGCCTCTTGGATACAGGCGACGGCAACGTGATTTATTGGGAGGCCTGCGGCAATCCGGCCGGCAGCCCGGCGCTCGTGCTGCATGGCGGGCCGGGCTCCGGCTGCTCGACCGCGGCGCGACGCCAGTTCGATCCCGATGCCTATCGGATCATTCTGTTCGACCAGCGCAATTGCGGGCGCAGCCTGCCGAGCGCCGCCGATCCCGAAACCGATCTTTCCCTCAACACCACCTGGCATCTCGTTGCCGATATCGAGCGGCTGCGGAACCATCTCGGCATCGAAACCTGGCTGCTTCTGGGCAATTCATGGGGCTCGACGCTGGCGCTCGCTTACGCCGAAACGCATCCAGAGCGCGTCGCCGCTATCGTGATTGCGGGCGTAACCACCACCCGGCGTTCGGAGATCGATTGGCTTTATCGCGGCATGGCGCCTCTGTTTCCCGAGGAATGGCAACGTTTCCGCGAGGCGATTCCCTCGGGCCAGGCGCAAGGCGAGGATATGGTTGCTGCCTACCATCGTCTTCTCAACGATCCGGATCAGCACACGCGTCTCAAGGCGGCGCGCGATTGGCATGACTGGGAGGCGGCCTCGATCCTGCTCGCCGATCCCGAAGGCCGGCCGCGCCGCTGGGCCGATCCGGACTATCTGCTGGCGCGCGCGCGCATCATTACCCACTACTTCGTGAATGGCGCATGGCTGGAAGACGGTGTGCTTTTGAAGAATGCCGCGCTGCTTACCGGCATTCCCGGTATTTTGTTGCAGGGAAGGTTCGACATCGAGGCGCCGCTCGTCACCGCCTGGGAACTGGCGCGAGCTTGGCCGCAGAGCGAGCTCAAGATCCTTCCACGCGCCGCCCATTCCATGTTCAGCCCCGATATGAGTGCTGCGATCGTCGCCGCCACCGATAGATTTCGCGAATTTTGTCGAAAATAATTTTTCAGCCAAAACCCCGGACGTGAGCGACATTCTGATTTTGAAGCGGCCGAATCGATCGGTTTCGACGGCATCACCCGCCGGCTACCAGCCGCTGGGCGCACACCGGCATTTATCCGGCTCAACGAAAATCCTTAACACAGGGGCGAGAGCACAAGCCTTACGCGACTGAAAGCCTTGTTCCGTATGATTCAATTTTAATCGAATTCGAGACAAATCAGCTTCAAATTTTATGCGCATTTGAGATTGTTTTTAGTCAGGTTTTATCGGCATTTGATTCAACTAAGCCTTTAATTCTATTGCGTAATTTTCCGTGAGATAAAAACGTCTGTGTCATTGTCGCCTCAACTTACGGGGAGACGGCAATGACAACTGCGAAAATCCTGAAAGGCGGCCTTCTGGCCGGTGCGATCATGATGGCAATGGCGGGCTCGGGACAGGCCACGCCCGCCAGCATGGCATTGGCAGGTAATGCCAGCCCGCCGATCGGACACTATGAATTCTGCAAGGCGAACCCGAAGGAATGCGCCTATTCTGGCGGTGATGCCGGACCGGCCATTCTCACCGAGGACCGCTGGAAGGAAATCTTGAAGGTCAACTACACCGTCAATTCGGAGATCCAGCCGGAGACGGACGAACAGATCTACGGTGTCGAAGAGCGCTGGGCCTATCCGACGACCGTCGGCGACTGCGAGGATTATGTCCTCTTGAAGCGCAAGATGCTGATCGAGGACGGTTTCTCGCCCTCCGATACGCTGATCACGGTCGTGCTGCAGCCGAACGGCGAAGGCCATGCCGTGCTGACGGTCCGCACCGACCATGGCGACTTCATCCTCGACAACATGCGCAACAAGGTGCTGCTGTGGTCGGATACCGAATATACCTACCTGAAGCGCCAGTCCGCCAACGATCCGGCCCGCTGGTCGAAGCTTCAGGACGGCCGCACTGTCGCGGTCGGTAGCGTCAAGTAAGAACGGCCGCCGGTAATACCGGCAGAAGGCCTCGGCCCGGTCAGTCCCCGCATCCCGTCCCGACCGGTGCCCAAGAGCCGTTCCCGCTGTCCCGGGAACGGCTCGCTCCTTTTTGGAACAAGTGTTTCGTTTCCTACGCAGCGATCCCTTGGAAATCTTAGCGAAGTATTAACCCTGCTGGTCTGATCATGCCGATGAGATTCATCATCGGCGCCGGCGGCTCATGTTCTTCCTGCGGCGGGCCGAAATGCGAAGAACCGCCATGAGCCAAGCCGCGCAAAGCGCACCCGACGAGCAGCCGCTTCTTTCCATGGGATTTCTTCTCCGCACCATGGCGGTGATCGCCGTCCTGGCGGTGTTGACCGTTGCGATCAGCATCGGCGGGCGCTGGTTCGGCCGGCATATCTCGCTCGCCGGCAACACCGACAGCACGGCCGAAATCACGCTGACCATCGGCCGCGATACCGTCAAATTTCCCGAGAACGCCATCCGCTTCCCAAGCCAGAGACATGACGGCGCCGCCGAGCGAGTCGATCTCTACCTCGCCTGGCCCGATATGCTGGGTTACGGCAAGGAAAACCATCTTCGATTCGATGACGTCGCCCAATCCTCCGGCCTGATCTTCCTGCAGATCGCCCAGAGCACCATGTCGCGCGACATGTCCGGACGTCTCGAACCGATCTATTCGCATCTGCTCGAAGGAACTGCCGAGCCTTTTCGCAACGGCTTGATGCTGCATCGTCTGCGCGCCGACGCGGGTTACGGCGACGAGGTGCTGCTGACGGCCCCCGTCAAGGACGGGCCGGATTACGTCGTGCGCTGCATATTGCCTTCAACGCCCGACAAGGCCGCGAGCGGAGATTGCCAGCGCGACATCAAGGTCGGCAGGGATCTCAGCGTTCTTTACCGCTTCTCCAGCAGTCATCTCGGCGACTGGGAACATATTGATGCCGCTATCCGGACCTTTGTGGAGGCGCGTCTTATGAACCGTTCTGCGACAAGTCCCTAAAATGCTCCCCGGACAGTGAAATAAACGATTCATCATAAACGGATTGGTAACGCCCAATCGGTAATTTCAAAAGACGAACCGTGCGGTGGGGAGTGTGCGCGGTTTGAGCCAAACAACTGAAATGCAAGCGAAGAGTGGAATAGTGTCAAGGTCAGTCTCCTCCGTATCATCGTCCCGTTCCGGCAGCTTTATCGCAAAGCTGTTGGCGATCCTTTCGGTGGCTGTCACGGTCGTCCTGGTTGATTCGGTGAGTGTCGAAGCGAAAGCGGCCAATCCGAAATATGCCGGCATCGTCGTCGACGCCAAGACCGGCAACGTTCTCTACAGTGAGAATGCCGATCGGCTGCAATATCCCGCCTCGCTGACCAAGATGATGACCCTCTATCTGGTATTCGAAGCGTTGGAGCAGGGCCGCATCCGTCTCGATACGCCGGTTCCCTTCTCCGCTCATGCCGCGGCCCAGGCGCCGACGAAACTCGGCGTGCGCGCCGGCGGCTCGATTACCGTCGAACAGGGCATTCTCGGTCTCGTCACCCTGTCGGCCAACGATGCCTCGACCGCCCTCGGTGAAATGCTCGGCGGCAGCGAGGATCGTTTCGCGCAGCTGATGACCGCCAAGGCGCATGCTCTCGGCATGACGCGCACCACCTACCGCAATGCCAACGGCCTGCCGAACACGGCGCAGATGACGACGGCACGCGATCAGGCCCGCCTCGGCATCGCCCTTCGCCAGCATTTCCCGCAATATTACGGCTATTTCTCTACCCGCGCCTTCAAGTTCGGCACCCGCACGATCCGCAGCCACAACCGTCTGGTCGGTTCCGTGCGCGGCGTCGACGGCATCAAGACCGGTTACACCCGTGCTGCCGGCTTCAATCTGGTGAGCTCCGTCCAGGTGGACGGCAGGTCGATCGTCGGTGTCGTGATGGGCGGCACCTCGACGCCTGCCCGCGACGCCCAGATGCGCAATCTGATCGCAACCTACCTGCCGAAGGCATCGAGCCGCGGCGGATCCTCGGCGCTGATCGCCCAGACAGCCCCTGCTCCGGAGCCGGCGATCATCGAAACGCCCGCCCCGGTCCAGCCCAAGAAGGCTCCGCAGCAGGTCGCAAAGACGATCACGGCAGCGCAGCCTCCGGTCACGGCCGCTGCCGCCGATCTCAGCCTGCCGCACAAGGGGCCGCTGCCGGATGCGCGCTATCAGGTCGCCGAGACCGAAGTCGCCTATGCCGAGACCGCCGCTCCGAAATCCGACAATCCACTGGTGACGCAGTCGATGCCTTCGCCAACCAAGGTCAAGACCACCACTTTCAAGCCGCAGACTTCGGCCGCAAAGCCGACGGAGCGCGACGATGCCGGCGTCGATCATGTCACGACCGCCTCGACTAACGCCACTTCGGCCAACACCGGTCCGGCCGGATGGGTCGTGCAGGTCGGTGTTTCGCCGAGCCGTCAGATGGCGATGGACCTGCTGGAAGGCGCAAAGAGCAAGGGCGGTAAGGCGCTCGCCTCGGCAAAGCCCTTCGCGGTCGCCTACGGCGCCGGCAGCGACCAGGTCTACCGTGCGCGCTTCGGCGGCTTCGACGATCAGCGTGATGCCGTCAACGCCTGCAAGGCCTTGAAGAAGGCCGGCGTCAAGTGCTGGGCGGCCGCCCAATGAGCCATTCGATGCTGCCCACAGAAGTGCCGGCGGCATCGGCAACGGCCGGAATCGGTGTTTGCGTTTCCGGCCACCATTCTTGAACTCGATCAGTATTGCTTACGGGGAAAACAATGGCGATCAATGAGAATGTTCCGGGAACGCCTTCAGAGCGCCGCACTGCGGCCAGAACGCGTTCATCCCTGCATCCTCTGCACGAGGCGGCGTTGCGCCTGGCCGAAATCGGCCTGCAGCGGCCGAAGGCGAAATCGCCGAAAACCCGCGACCTCATCAATCTGCTGCTTTGCCACGGCGCCCGCGCCTGGCGTTACTCCCAGCCGGAGGCGCGCATTCATCTGCATGTGACCTCGCCGGACGGCAGTGCGCCGGTGCAACTGCGCCTGCGCTGAATTTCAGAGCAGGCCAAGTTCCGTAAGCTCGCGGCGAAGGTCGGCCGGCATTTCAGCGATGCCGGCGCCGAGGCTCATCAGGTCGGGCGGCACGTCGTCCTGTACGTAGTAGCGCCAGCCCTGGAAGGGCCGTTTCGGCTGTACCGCAGTCTCGATGACTTCGGGGCCGAGCATCAGGCGGCAGCGTGAAATCCCCTCGCCGTCCGTGAAGGTCTCGATGTCGAGCAGCTTCTGGCGCGCCTGCACCTGCCCCTTGATCACCCAATAGAGCGAGCCGCCGTCGAGCAGCTCTTCCATGCGTTTGGGCACCATGCGCGTCGTGTGCACCGAATGCGGCTCAAGGCCGGCGGCGATGGCGCTAAGCGAGCGTTCCGCCACCCATTCGCGCAGATCGTCTATCGAGTCGGCGCCGACACAGAGTTTGATGAGATGCAATGCCATGCTGCCGTTGAAATCCTTTTGGCAGCGGGCGTCAAGCACGAAGCCTCAGGAGTCCACAAACTCAGCATTCGACCACATTGACGGCCAAGCCGCCGGTCGAGGTTTCCTTATACTTCTCGCTCATGTCGTGCCCGGTCTGGCGCATCGTCTCGATGCAGGCGTCGAGCGGCACGAAATGCTGGCCGTCGCCCTTGACGGCGAGCGAGGCCGCCGTGACCGCCTTCACCGCGCCGAGCGCATTGCGCTCGATGCAGGGAACCTGCACGAGGCCCGCGACCGGATCGCAGGTCATGCCGAGATGATGTTCGAGCGCGATCTCCGCAGCATTCTCGATCTGCTCCGGCGTACCCCCCATGACGGCGGCAAGCCCCGCAGCAGCCATCGCAGCCGCCGAGCCCACCTCGCCCTGACAGCCGACCTCGGCGCCGGAGATAGAGGCATTGTGCTTGATGATCCCGCCGATCGCCGCAGCGGTCAGCAGATAGTCGCGGATACCGTTCTGGTCCCAGTCCTCGTGGAAATGCTCGTAGTAGCGGATCGTCGCCGGAATGACGCCGGCCGCGCCGTTGGTCGGCGCCGTGACGACACGTCCGCCGGCCGCATTTTCTTCGTTGACGGCCATTGCGTAGACGCTCAGCCAATCGTTGGCGAGTAGCGGATTGACGCGGTTGCTGCGCCATTCCTCCTGCAGCTTGTCGTGAATCCGGCGCGCGCGGCGCTTGACGTTGAGGCCGCCCGGCATGATGCCCTCGACCTTGAGGCCGCGCTCGATGCAGGAGCGCATCGCCTCCCAGATGCGGTCGAGTCCCTGATCGAGCTCCTCGGGCGAGCGCTGGCTCTCCTCGTTCGCCCGCTTCATCTGCGCGATCGAAAGCCCGGAGCGCTCGGCCATGTCGAGCATCTGCCTGGCGGTCGAGAAGGGATAGGGCACGCGCGCCCCACCGCTCGCGTTCTTTTTCGCGCGCATCTGCTCCAGCTCGGTATCGGTGACGACGAAGCCGCCCCCAACCGAATAATAGATGCGCTTGAGGAGCAGCCGGCCGTCTTTGTCATAGGCGGAAAAGGACATGCCGTTGGCATGGCCCGGCAGCGGCTGTTTCTTGTCGAAGATCAGGTCGGTCTTCGGCTGGAACTGATAGGCGGGATGACCTTCGGGCGTGATGCGGCCGGTGCGCTCCACCGTATCGATGATGCCGTCCATCTTGTCGGGATCGACGCTGTCGGGCGCCTCGCCCATCAGCCCGAGAATGACGGCCCTGCCCGTGCCGTGGCCGATGCCGGTATGGGCAAGCGAGCCGTGCAGGCTGACCTTGATCGCCGCGACCTGTGCACCCGATGACGGGCGCGGCCATTCGTTCGACAGAATCAGCTCGAGAAACCGGTTGGCCGCCGACATCGGACCCATCGTATGGGAGCTCGACGGCCCTACACCGATCTTGAAGACATCGAATACCGAAAGAAACATGGATGCGCCTTCTGAACACAAGTATGCAAGCTTAAGCGAGGCCGGTTTTCGACCCGTGCGGCGCACCGACATCGCATGGAGCCGGTGCGACATTCCGGCTGCACACTAAATCCAGGCGGCCCGTCTTACCAGTCATTGCAGCATTTCATTGCATATGTAGAGTGGCCCGCATTCACGAGGAGACTGAATCACTGATGACGACGGCGGATTACATCGCTCTGGCCTTCTTTGCCTGTGTCTGGATGGGCTATTCCTGGCTGCTGAAGGGCCGCACCTTCTTCGGACGCACCAGCCTGACGCATGCGATGACCGAACGGCGCCGGGAGTGGATCTACAATTCGCTGCGCCGTGACCTGAAGATGATCGATACGCAGATCATGTCCGGCCTGCAGAACGGCACCGCCTTTTTCGCCTCGACCTCGATCTTTGCACTCGGCAGCTGCTTTGCGCTGCTCGGCGCGACGGAAAAGGTCGATGCCGTTTTCGCCGACCTGCCCTTTGTCTTCCATGGCGGCCACGCCGCTTTCGAGCTCAAGGTCGGTGGGCTGGCGGCGCTTTTCGGCTATGCCTTCTTCAAGTTCGGCTGGTCTTATCGGCTGTTCAATTATTGCACCATCCTTTTCGGCTCCATCCCGATGATGCGCGACAGCGAGAACGACGTCATTGCCGCCGAGCGGGCCGCCGAACGCGTCATCCGCATGAATGTCATTGCGGGCAGCAATTTCAACGAGGGTCTCAGGGCGATCTTCCTGTCGATCGGTTATCTCGGCTGGTTCATCAATCCTTATGTCTTCATGGTGACGACGGCGGTCGTCATCTTCGTGCTCGCACGCCGGCAGTTCTTTTCGGAGGCGCGTTTGGCGATCATGGATGTCGGCTCGCCATCAAATCTCCACCTTTCTGCTATTCGCCGCGATATACCGTCGCGCGACGGAAACGATTTGCCCGAGGGCCTCTGATGACATTGCCGGCAATTGAAGCCGATGCGGCGGCCAGACCGCCGCGCATCGGTCTGTTGGACACCGCGCGCGGTGTCGCGCTGATCGCCATGGCGACCTACCATTTCAGCTGGGATATGGAGTTCATGGGCTATCTCGCCGCCGGCACGGCGGAGACCGGCTGGCTGAAGATCTATGCCCGGGCGATCGCCACGACCTTTCTCTTCATCGTCGGCGTCAGCCTGGTGCTCTCCAGCACGCCCGAGATTCGCTGGCCGTCCTTCTGGAAGCGTTTCGGCATGATCGCCGCCTCGGCCGCGATCATTTCGATCGCGACGCGCATCGCGATGCCGGACGGGTGGATCTACTTCGGCATCCTGCATTGCATCGCGGTGCTGACGCTCATCGGCATCGTATTCGTCAGGCTGCCGCTTGCCTTGACGCTGATCGTGACGGTCGCCCTGCTGGCCGCCTGGATCACCGATAATTTCGGACCGCCGGGCCTGCTTCGATCGTCCTTCTTCGATCCCAGATATCTTGCCTGGATCGGCCTTGCCGAGATGCCGGAGCGTTCCAACGACTACGTGCCGCTCTTTCCCTGGGCCACGCCCTTTTTCGTCGGCTTGAGCCTCGCCTCGATCGCGCTGAAAACCGGGCTGACACGCCGGCTTGCCGCAATCGGCACCGGCTCCTCGTGGCCGGCATGGCTCGGTCGTCACAGCCTTGCCTTTTACCTCATTCACCAGCCGGTTTTGATCGCAATCGCCTACGGGCTTTCCCTCGCAGTGCCGCCGCCGACGCCCGACCCGGTCGAAACTTACCTAAAGCAATGCAATGCCGCCTGCGTGATGCAGCAAGGCGAAGCGCTCTGCCGCAGCTTCTGCCAATGCACGCTGCAAAAATTGCAGACGCAAAGCCTGCTCACGCCGCTGCAGGCCGGAACGATCGACATAGAAAACGACGAGCGGGTTCAGACCATCGCCGCCGAATGCAGCGCCGAGGCGCAATAAAACGCGGCAGTTTTCAGGTGGTGACGCCGATTTCGGCGAGGCGGCCGAGGCAGGCCTCTTCGATGTTATCGAGTTCCGTCAGCGTATCGTCGATGTCCTTGCGCTTCTGGCGCAGGTCATCGCGCTTCTCGTCGACGCGCTTCATCAGGAGCTTCAGCTGGCCGAGTTCGCCCGGCGGCTCCTTGTAGACCTGGATGATCTCGCGGATCTCCGCGATGGTGAAGCCGATACGCCGGCCGCGAAGGATTTCGGCGATGAGCCGCCGGTCGGCGGGCCGGAACAGACGGGTGCGCCCTCGCCGTTCCGGATGGATCAGTCCCTCGTCTTCGTAAAAGCGAAGCGTGCGCGTGGATACACCGAATTCGCGCGTCAGCTCCGTTATGCTATAATATTTGTTCACCAGCATGTCTTCCCCATCAGCATGGGCCATCATATTGACTTTTACGTAATAGTCAATTTCTGCGGTCGATCAGATGCCGAACCACCATGTAGCGATGCCGAGAAAGGCGAAAAAGCCGGTACAGTCGGTCACGGTCGTGACGAAGACGGAAGAGGCGATTGCCGGGTCGGCCCCCACCTTGTCGAGCAGCAGCGGCAGAAGAATGCCGGCAAGGGCTGCCGCCATCAGATTGATGATCATCGCCGCCGCGATCACGCCGCCGAGCTGGTAGTCGTGAAACCACGTGCCGGCGATCGCGCCCATGATCGTCGCGAAGACGATGCCGTTGAGGATGCCAACGCCCGCCTCCCTGCGGATGATGCGGCCGGCATTGTAGATATCGAGATCGCGGGTGGCGAGCGCGCGCACCGTCACCGTCATCGTCTGCGTGCCGGCATTGCCGCCCATCGAGGCGACGATCGGCATCAGCACCGCCAGCGCGATCATTTTCTCGATCGAAGCGTCGAACAGGCCGATGACGCTGGCCGAGAGCATCGCCGTGCCGAGGTTGATCAGAAGCCAGAGGAAACGTGAGCGGGCCGTCGAGAGCACGTTGTCGGAGAGCTCTTCGTCGCCGACGCCGCCGAGGCGCTTGATGTCCTCGTCCGCTTCCTCGTGAATGACGTCGACGACGTCGTCGATGGTCAATACGCCAACCAGCCGGCCGTTCTCGTCGACGACGGCGGCCGAGAGAAGGTCATACTGCTCAAAGAGCTGCGCGGCTTCCTCCTGGTCCATCTCGGCCGGGATGGGATGGTTGGTCTCGCGCATGATCTGCTCGATCTTCGTCTGCCGCTTGGTGCGCAGGATCTGGTCGAGATCGACGGCGCCGAGCAGCTTGAAGGTCGGATCGATCACGAAGATCTGCGAGAAGGAATAGGGCAGATCCTCCTCGTCGCGCATGTAGTCGATCGTCTGTCCCACCGTCCAGAACGGCGGCACGGCGACGAATTCCGTCTGCATGCGGCGCCCGGCCGAACTTTCGGGATAGTCGAGCGCCCGGCGCAGCCGCACCCGCTCGGTGAACGGCAGCTGGGCGAGGATCTCTTCCCGGTCCTCCTTGTCGAGGTCTTCGAGAATGTAGACCGCATCGTCCGAATCGAGTTCGCCGATCGCCGCTGCGATCTGATCGTTCGGCATCTGGTCGACGATTTCGCGGCGGATCGCCTCGTCGACCTCGGTCAGCGCCGTCATGTCGAAATCGTCGCCGAGCAGGCGCACCAGCGCCAGACGCTGATCCGGCTGGATCGATTCCAGCAGGTCGCCTATTTCGGATTCATGCAGTCGGGCGACATTCTCACGCAGGAACAGCGTGTCGCGATCGGCGATCGCAGCGCCGACGAGCGCCAGGAAATCGCTGCGGACATTGCCGTCCTCGTCGTAGATATCGGCTTCCTCGTCGTCGGGACGCCTGCGAATGCGGTCTTCCCCGTCGGTCGTTGTCATCTGCCGCCTCGCATCTGGTTCGAATTTCAACGACTGCCGCCCACATTCGCAAATGTCGGCCGAAAACACGATTGTCAACAAGCGGATAAGTCAATCCCGATCGGCGTTCCCGCGCCCGGAATTCCTGCTCCTGCTAGCTCAAAGCATCCATGTCGTAAAGCGGCAAACCATGCTTCGTGATGACAATGCTCGCGGCCGGCGATAGTTTCCGCACCGTCCAAGCAGAGAAAGCCCGCCCGATGCCCATCCGTCCGATTCTGCGCTATCCGCATCCTGATCTGAAGACCACCTGCGCGCCGGTGACGGCTTTCGATTCGTCGCTCGCCGAACTGGCCGACGACCTGCTGGCGACGATGCGCGCTGCCCCCGGCGTCGGTATCACCGCCGCCCATATCGGCGTCCTCAGCCGCGTGACGGTGCTGGAACTCGACAGGGCCGACGGCGTGCGCCTTTACGTCAACCCGGAGATCACATGGTTTTCGAAGGAGACGATGAGCCATGCCGAAGGCAGCGTTTCCATGCCCGGCGCAACCGACGAGGTCACGCGCCCACGGGCGATCCGCTTCCGCTATCAGGATGGCGCGGGCACCGTACATGAGGATGCCGCCGAAGGCTTCCTCGCCATCTGCATCCAGCATGAGGTCGACCAGCTCGACGGCATTTTCTGGCTGCAGCGCCTGTCGAGGCTGAAGCGCGAGCGCCTCGTGAAAAAATGGGAGAAGGCGCAGGGCTGACAAATCCCCGCCCCACCCCGAACCATTCGCCGCTGCCAACGTTTCCAGCAGAGAAACAAGGAGCGAATGCAATGGCAAGAATCGGCGAAAAGACTTCGCCTTCCCGCGGAAAGCAGGAGCTTTCGCGCGAGGAAGACTATCGCGACCTCGATGAGCGCAATCTCGATGACGGCTGGCCCTATGCCGATGGCAACGGCGCCAGCGATCCCGCCAACCGCCCTTACGGCGAAACGGCCGCCAATTTCGACAGCGATCCCAGCCAGGGCTTTCGGGTCGACGGCACGGACGCCGACGGAAACGAGAACCGGCTGAAGGATTCGCTGCGCGCCGATACGATCGACCGCGACGAAAGCGATGACCTCGAGGCGCGGGTGAACGACAATCTCGAAAACATCCCCGACGTCGACATAGATAGTATCGAGGTACATGCCGACGGGCATGTGATCACCTTGGAAGGCTCGGTGGAAACGATCGGCATCGCCCGAAAGGTCGAACTCAGCGCGCTTGCCGTCGATGGCGTCCGTCATGTCCGCAACAAACTGCAGCTGACAGGCGTCGATGCGCATATTCCGAACGAGGACTGACATCACCCATGACAGGCACAGCATGTCGGACGGGAGGCAGCGTTGCCTTCCGGGCGGCCTCATTTCACATTACCAAAAGTTAACAATTTCCGATTGTGGCGAGAGCTGTTTGATGCCTGCCGTCTTCGCCTGTTTTTCTTAGGCGGCTTCCCGTAACGAAAACGTCAAATTCCTTGACAAGACTGTGATTTCATTTGGACAAAAGGTCGCGGTCAGCGCCTTTTTCTTTCACAAAATTGCCAGAATTGGGGCGCGAACTCTTAAGCGCCAGGGGTTGGTTTATATTGTTGAATTCAACAATAGATTGAGGAGATGAACCATGCGCATCAAATTTGCCCTCGCCGCGTCCCTGTTCGCCGTCAGCCTTGCAGGCGCTGCCTTCGCCCAACCGACATATTCCGACGACTACACCAACGACAGCGATGGATTCGCGCCGAGCCCGGTGGCCAAGCCAGCCCCGGTGCATTATTCCAACCGCAAGGCTCCGGCCTATTCGAGCGACTATACCAATGACAGCGACGGATTCGCGCCGACGGCTGTGACTCCGGTGGTCGACAAGGCCGCGACCGCCAGCATCAAGCCCCTGCCCCCATGCCACAGCATGATCGGCCCGAGCGGCTCCCACACCAAGGGCGCCGACAGCGGTGCTTCCCGCACGGAAGCATGCCGTGCAACGCATTGATCGGCTGCAACGCATGATCGGGAGGAAAGGGCCGGAAATCGGCCCTTTTTTTCTATCGGGCCGTCTTTTTGACGTGGCCTGACAACGCCCGCCATTTCAATCGCGCCGGTGCGTGTGACAAAATATCCGCAGGAATGAAGACATAAAAAAACCTCGTGGAACCAAGAGGTCACGAGGGTTTTTTAAACAATTTGGTGCGGTCGAGAAGACTCGAACTTCCACGGGTTGCCCCACAGCGACCTCAACGCTGCGCGTCTACCAATTCCGCCACGACCGCATCGTGGTAGGTGCCGATTTGCTCCGGCGGGGCTGCATGTAGCAAAAGCATCTGGGGTGCACAAGGGCGATGTGACAGTTTTTTTCAAAACCGGTCGCAGCATTTGAATTGGCCTCGAAACGGGTCCATATAGATCTCCTGCCGCCCCTCTTTCACAGACTTTTCGGGGAGCGCGGCAAGGAATGGCCATGCTTCGCACCGATCTCGAATTCTCCATGCTTCCGAAACTCGGCGCCCGCCCGGTGCGCTGGCGCATCACCGATGGGCTCGTTCCCTATGAGGAGGCGGTGGAGACGATGGAGCGCGAGGTGGCGGTGATATCGGATGGTGGTGACGAGCTCGTCTGGCTCGTCGAGCATCCGCCGCTCTATACCGCCGGCACCAGCGCCGATGCGGGCGATCTCGTCCAGCCGGACCGCTTTCCGGTCTTCGCGACTGGGCGCGGCGGTGAATATACCTATCATGGGCCGGGCCAGCGCGTTGCCTATGTCATGCTCGACCTGAAACGCAGGCGCCAGGATGTGCGCGCCTTCGTCGCCGCCCTGGAGGAGGTCGTCATCCGCACGCTCGACATGATGAACGTGCGCGGCGAGCGGCGCGAGGATCGCGTCGGCGTCTGGGTGCGCCGCCCGGAGAAGCCGTTGCTGGCCGATGGAACGATGGCCGAAGACAAGATCGCCGCTTTGGGAATCAGGCTGCGCAAATGGGTGACGTTCCATGGCCTGTCGCTCAACGTCGATCCCGATCTCGATCATTTCAGCGGCATCGTGCCTTGCGGCATATCGGCCTACGGCGTGACCAGCCTCGTCGATCTCGGCCTGCTGGTGATGATGTCGGATGTCGATATCCGGCTGCGCGCCGCTTTCGAGTCGGTTTTCGGCGAAACCGTGGCTTGATCTGCCCCGCTTTCCCGTGATTGATGGCGTCGTTCCCCGAAAGAATCGGCAGCCATGGCAGAACAGTCAGCCCATCAAAATTCCCTGCAGGGCATGGCCATCATGTCCGGCGCGATGCTCATCCTGCCGATTATGGATGCCATCGCCAAATATATGGCGACCTTCGAGGCGATGTCGCCCGGTCAGATCACGTTCTACCGATTCTTCTTCCAGATCGCCTGCACCGTGCCGATTCTCTTCGCCCTTTTCGGCCGAAAGGCGCTTTCGGCCAAGCGGCCGTGGATGAACCTGCTGCGCGGCGTCCTGCACGGCGCGGCAAGCCTGCTTTTCTTCGTCGCCGTCAAATACATGCCGCTTGCCGATGTCTTCGCCATCTATTTCGTCGAGCCCTTCATGCTGACCGCCATGTCGGCCCTGTTTCTCGGGGAGAAGGTCGGCTGGCGGCGCTGGATGGCGATCGTGGTCGGTTTCGGCGGCGCGATGATCGTCATTCAGCCGAGTTACGAGATCTTCGGCCTGAAGGCGCTGCTGCCGGTCGCCTGCGCCTTCCTGTTCTCGCTCTACCTCTTTCTCAACCGCGCGATCGGCGTGGCCGATTCGCCGCTGACCATGCAGACGATGGCCGGCATCGGCGGAACCGCCTTCATGGCGGCGGCCCTGCTCGTCGGGAGCAGCGCCGGCAACGCCGATTTCGCCATGTCCCTGCCCGCCTCGGCTCTCGGCCTCGTCCTGCTTCTCATCCTCGGCTCGATCTCGGGCTACGCGCATATCCTGGTGGTTAAGGCTTTCCGGCTTGCGCCGCTGTCGCTGCTCGCGCCGTTCCAGTACTTCGAGATCATCTCGGCGACGGTGCTCGGCTATGCGCTGTTCAACGATTTCCCGAATTTCTCCAAATGGATCGGCATTTTCATCATCGTCGCGTCCGGCCTCTTCATCATCTGGCGCGAGCGGGTGCAGGCACGATCGTTAAAATCCTCCTGACTTGGAGAATACAGGGTTAACTCCTCTTCTTGAGGGATCGTCAATGCGCGGGCGGTAAAACTGTCTCCGGCTTCATGATGAAGCCTGGAGCTAAAACATGAGCGAATTCCGTCTCGCTTTTCCGGCCTGCGTCGTGGCCGGCAAGCATCGGCTGACGGCCGAAGATATAGTGCTGTTGCGCAAACATGCTTTTCCGGAGGGTATCCGAACGTCCCAGGACGTCGTGGCGATGTTGGCGCTCAACAATTCCTGTCCTGAAAAATGTAGCGAGTGGAATGCTTTCTTCGTAGAGCAGCTCGCCGGTTTCATCGTCGATCACACCTATCCGCAAGGCTCGCTCGATGAAATCAACGTCGCCTGGATCATGCGGATGTTCACGACCGACGGCGTCGTCAACTCGGCGCTGGAACTCGAGCTCATCCTCCATGTCATGGAGATTTCGGCCGATGTCCCGGGCGAACTGAGAGCGCTTGCTCTCGATCAGCTTCGTCTGGCGATCACCGACGGGATCGGCGGCTACCACCTGTCGCGCGCCGTCGACCGCAGGAGCATCGCCCGCCAGGACGTCGATTTCGCCATGCGCATCTTCAGAGGCATCTCCGCAGGCGGCGTCATCCCCGTCTCTCCGGCCGAATATGGCGTGCTCCAGCAGATCGAACAGGCGACGCTGCCGGGCGCGAATCACCCCCACTGGACCGGCATCATGGCCGCCGTCGAGCTGCTCGATCGTCCCGAGCCGCGGCGCAGCCGCTGGCTGCGCATCGTCGACGAGGAACCCGTTGCGGCAGCCGCCGTCGCCTGACCCCTCGAAGCGTGACCTGCCTCAAGCCTGATTGTGCGTTCCGGTGTTTTGTGCGTAAAACTTCGGAACGCATTTCTGGGTGGAGTCTCGATGTTCAAGAAAATCCTGATCGCGAATCGCGGCGAGATCGCCTGCCGCGTGATCAAGACTGCGCGCCGCATGGGTATTTTGACCGTCGCGGTCTATTCGGATGCGGATCGGGACGCCCTGCATGTCGAGATGGCCGACGAGGCCGTTCACATCGGCCCTGCCCCCGCCTCCGAAAGCTATCTCGTTGCCGACAAGATCATCGCCGCCTGCAAGGCGACGGGCGCGGAGGCGGTGCATCCCGGTTACGGCTTCCTCTCCGAGCGCACCTCCTTCTGCGCTGAGCTGGAAAAGCAGGGAATCGTCTTCATCGGCCCCAAGCCGAAAGCCATCATGGCGATGGGCGACAAGATCGAATCGAAGAAATTCGCCAGTGCTGCCGGCGTCTCCACCGTGCCCGGCCACCTCGGCATCATCGAGGACGCTGCCCAAGCGGAAACGATATCAGGCGGGATCGGCTATCCCGTCATGATCAAGGCGTCCGCCGGCGGCGGCGGCAAGGGCATGCGCATTGCCTGGAACGAGGCGGAGGTGCGCGACGGCTTCGAGCGCGCCCGTTCGGAGGCGAAGAATTCCTTCGGCGACGACCGTGTCTTCATCGAGAAATTCGTCGTCGAGCCGCGTCATATCGAGATCCAGGTGCTGGCCGATGCGCATGGCAATGTCGTCTATCTCGGAGAGCGCGAATGCTCGATCCAGCGGCGAAACCAGAAGGTGGCGGAAGAGGCGCCCTCGCCTTTTCTTGACGAAAACACCCGCAAAGCCATGGGCGAGCAGTCGGTGGCGCTTGCCAAAGCCGTCGAATACCAGAGCGCCGGAACCGTCGAATTCATCGTCGATCGCGACCGCAATTTCTATTTCCTCGAAATGAATACCCGCCTGCAGGTCGAGCATCCCGTCACCGAGCTCGTCACCGGCATCGATCTCGTCGAACAGATGATTCGAGTAGCGGCCGGAGAGCCCCTTCCCTTCACCCAGGACGAGATCAGGCTCGACGGCTGGGCGATCGAGAGCCGGCTCTATGCCGAAGATCCCTACCGCAACTTCCTGCCTTCGATCGGCCGCCTGACGCGTTACCGCCCGCCGGCGGAAGGCAGGACCGGCAATGTCGTCGTCCGCAACGATACCGGCGTCTTCGAAGGCGCCGAGATTTCGATGTATTACGATCCGATGATCGCCAAGCTCTGCACCTGGGCGCCGACGCGAAGCGAAGCGGTCGACGCCATGGGCCGGGCGCTAGACGGCTTCGTCGTCGATGGCATCGAGCACAATGTTCCCTTCCTGTCGGCGCTGATGAAGCATCCGCGCTGGCGCGAGGGCCGGCTTTCCACTGGCTTTATCGCCGAAGAATATCCCGATGGCTTTGCCCCGATGAAACCGGACCGGGCGGAAGAGGCGGCACTTGCCGCCGTCGCCCTCTCCGCCTTCCTGATCGAGACGAACCGCCGGGAACGTTTCTCCGATCGCCTGCGTGCTGCATCCGCCGCGCTGCGCGAGGAATGGGTGATCAAGATCGGCGACAAATATGTCGCCGCCAACTTGCTCGACGGCCTCGTCACTATCCCCTTCGATATGGAGATGGCGATAGAGGGTGAACGATCCGCCGTTGTCACCGATTGGAGACCGGGCGATCCGGTCTGGAGCGGCAAGGTCGGCTGCCTCGATGTCACCGCACAGATCCGCCCCGTCCTGAACGGCCTTCGCATCGACTGGCAAGGGCTTTCGGTGGTCGCCAAGGTCTTTTCGCCGCGTCATGCGGAGCTCGACAGGCTGATGCCGGTGAAGCTGCCTCCGGATACGTCGAAGCTGCTGCTCTGCCCGATGCCCGGCCTGGTCGTCGCCATCGCGGTTGCCGAGGGTCAGGAGGTCAAGGCTGGCGAGACGCTCGCAGTCGTCGAGGCAATGAAGATGGAAAACGTGCTGCGCGCCGAACGCGATCTCGTCGTCTCCAAGATCAATGCCGCCCCCGGCGAAAGCCTGGCCGTCGATGCCGTGATCATGGAGTTCGCCTGAGGCAAGGCGCAGCTCAGCCCGCCATTTCCTCGCTTGAAGTCAGCCGTCCCGTCGTACATATACGGAAAACCTCGGCCCATGTGTTCCGGCAAGGGCATCCGCAGCGTGGTTCTATCGATGGCTCCGACGACCTACACAACCGACCTCAAGGGTCTCGATCAGCTTTCCGCGCGCGAGCTCTACGACCTTCTGAAAATGCGCGTCGACGTCTTCATCGTCGAGCAGAACTGCCCCTATCCCGAGCTCGACGGCAAGGATGTCGATGCCCTGCACCTGCGGCTGCTGGATGGCGGCGAACTGCTCGCCTCTGCGCGGCTGCTGAAGCCGCATACTGCGCAGGATCCCTCTAAGATCGGCCGCGTCGTCGTCTCGCCCGCCCATCGCGGCAAGCGTCTTGGCGATGCATTGATGAATGAGGCGATCGCCGCTTGCGCGCGGCTTTATCCGGCAAACCCCATTGCCTTGTCGGCTCAGGCCCGTCTGCGCGGCTTCTATGAATCCTTCGGCTTTATCGGCACGTCGGAGGAATATCTGGAAGACGGCATTCCACATATCGATATGGTCCGCCAGCCGGCCACGCAGCCGGCATGAGGATATCGTCATGATCTACGTCGATGCCGATGCCTGCCCGGTGAAGCCGGAAATCCTGAAGGTCGCGGAGCGTCATGGCCTCGAAGTCACCTTCGTCGCCAATTCCGGCCTGCGCCCCTCGCGCGACCCGATGGTCCACAACGTCATCGTCTCCAACGCCTTCGATGCCGCCGACAACTGGATTGCCGAGCGCGCCGGCGCGGGCGATGTCGTCGTCACCGCCGACGTGCCGCTCGCCGTGCGCTGCGTCGCTGGGGGCGCCTTCGTCAGCGGTCCGACCGGGCGCGTCTTCGACGAGACCAATATCGGCATGGCGAGCGCCATGCGCGATCTCGGCGCGCACCTGCGCGAAACCGGTGAGAGCAAAGGTTACAACGCGGCCTTCAGCCCCAAGGACCGCTCCCGCTTCCTCGAAACCTTCGACCGCCTCTGCCGCCGCGCCAAGAACCTCTTGAGCGAGGCCGGCGTGCAGAAATGATGCTCGCCGCAGAGGCGGCAAGAAACGGGTGGCATGGCAGCCATGCCGATTTCTACCTTGAAGACAGCCGTCTCCTCACGCATATAAGCACCATCGCAGACGACTGCGGCGTCCTGAGGATGCAACGTCGCGGGGACGGCCTCGCTCTTGAACAAGGAGAGTCGCATGGCCTGGTTTCTGCTTTTTCTCGCCGGTCTTTTTGAATGCGGATGGGCCATCGGCCTTAAATACACCGAGGGCTTCACGCGGCCGCTGCCGACGACGCTGACTGTTATTTCAATGGTGGTGAGCATCGTGCTGCTCGGTCTTGCGGTGAAGCACCTGCCGATCGGCACCGCCTACGCGGTCTGGACCGGCATCGGCACGGTCGGAACGGTCATTCTCGGCATCTGGCTGCTCGGCGATGCGGCAAGTGTCACCCGACTTGCCTGCATCACGCTGATCGTCGCCGGCATCGCCGGCCTCAAGCTCACCGCCTGATTAGAAAAGGCTGCGGGACGCCAGGCGCCCCGCAGCCGATATGCACTTAGGCCGACTTGCGGCTGTCGACGGCAAAAGCGCCGGGACCCGAGAAGACCAGATAGAGGAAGACGAAGCAGAACAGGATCGCTGCGTCGCCCTGATTGAGGGCCGGGTAGAAGCTTTTCGGCGCATGCGCCATGAAATAGGCGACCGCCATTTCACCGGCCAGCAGGAAGGCGACAGGGCGTGTCAGCAGGCCGATGAGAATGAGGATGCCGCCGACCAACTCGAGAAGCGCGGCGAAAAGCATCAGCGGCGGCAGTGAGCCCGGCATCTGCTCAGCCGGGAAGGCGAAAAGCTTCATCGTGCCGTGTTCGATGAACAGCAGTGCAACGATGATTCTGAGAGCGGCCAGCCCATAGGGGCGATAGGCAGAAAGACGCTCGAAACTTGACATTAAACCTCTCCTTTAAAAAGTATAAGAGCCGAGCGTTAGCCCGTCCTCGTCAGGGATTGAACACACGGATCGCTGACGGCCGTTCACTTTTTCGACAGCAGGTAAACACGCGACCGGATCGTTTTATTCGGCGCCAAATGTCAGAGCGGAATGTTGTCGTGTTTCTTCCAGGGATTGGTAAGGTCCTTGTTGCGCAGCATCTTCAATCCGCGCGCCAGCCGCCGCCGGGTCGAATGCGGCATGATCACCTCGTCGACATAACCGCGCTCGGCGGCCACGAAGGGCGAGAGGAACCGGTCCTCATACATTTTCGTATGCGCGGCGATCTTGTCGGGATCGGCGATATCCTTGCGGAAGATGATCTCGACCGCGCCCTTGGCGCCCATGACGGCGATCTGCGCCGTCGGCCAGGCATAGTTCAGGTCGCCGCGCAGATGCTTTGACGCCATCACGTCATAGGCGCCGCCGAAGGCCTTACGGGTGATGACGGTGAGTTTCGGCACAGTCGCCTCCGCATAGGCGAAGAGCAGCTTGGCGCCATGTTTGATGAGACCGCCATATTCCTGTGCCGTGCCCGGCAGGAAGCCCGGCACGTCTACGAAGGTGACGATCGGAATGTTGAAGCAATCGCAGAAGCGCACGAATCGCGCCGCCTTGCGCGAGGCGTCGCTGTCGAGCACCCCGGCCAGCACCATCGGCTGGTTGGCGACGAAGCCGACCGTCGAGCCTTCGATGCGCCCGAAGCCGCAAACGATGTTCTTGGCAAAGTTTGACTGGATCTCGAAGAAATCCCCCTCGTCCGCTACCTTCTGGATCAGCTCCTTTATGTCGTAGGGCTTGTTGGCATTGGCCGGGACCAGCGTATCCAGCGAATTGTCGGTGTCGGTCACCGACTGGTAACATTCGATTTCCGGTACCGGCGAGGTGTTCGATTTCGGCAGGAAATCGATGAGCCGGCGTACCTGCAGAAGTGTCTCGACGTCATTGTCATAGGCGCCGTCGGCAATCGACGAGCGCGTCGTATGCACTGTTGCGCCGCCAAGCTCTTCCGCCGTGACAGTCTCGTTGGTGACGGTCTTCACCACATCGGGACCGGTCACGAACATGTAGGAGGTGTCGCGCACCATGAAGATGAAATCGGTCATGGCGGGCGAATAGACGTCGCCGCCCGCACACGGCCCCATGATGACGGAAATCTGCGGAATGACGCCGGAGGCGAGCACATTGCGCTGGAAGACTTCGGCATAACCGCCGAGCGCGGCCACACCCTCCTGGATGCGCGCACCGCCGGCGTCATAGATGCCGATAACAGGCGCGCGGTTCTTCAGCGCCATGTCCTGCACCTTGATGATCTTCTCGGCATGCGCTTCCGAAAGCGAGCCTCCGAAGACGGTGAAGTCCTTGGCAAAGACGAACACGGTACGGCCGTTGACCGTGCCCCAGCCGGTCACGACGCCGTCGCCGGCGATCCGGCTCTTGTCCATGCCGAAATCGGTGGAGCGATGCTCGACGAACATGTCGAACTCCTCGAAGGAGCCTTCGTCGAGGAAGAGATCGATCCGCTCGCGCGCCGTCAGCTTGCCGCGCTTGTGCTGGGCTTCGATGCGCTCCTTGCCGCCGCCGAGGCGGGCGACGTCACGGCGCCGTTCCAGTTCTTCGAGAATTTCCTTCATGTGATCTCCCCTCGCTCTAAATGTTCGAGATGTTTTAGCGGCTGCGTCCGCTGAGCGAGAAAACCGAGCGTATCCGTGCGGCGACATCCTCGGCCATGATGTCGTCGGCGAGTTGGGGATCGGCGGCCATGCTGGTCACGTCGAAAGCGCTGACGGCAATCACCGAGCCGTCCTCCACCGAGGCGGCGTCAATGCTGATCTTCGCGACGTTGCGGTCTTTCTGAAAGCCAAGCCCCTTCTGGATCGAAACCACGCGGATCGTCAGCACCACCCGCGGCAGCACGGTGTCGCGCACGGTGGCGTTGATTGCGGCGTTGACGCGGTCATTGATACCAGAAAGCAATTCGGCCGGCATGTTCGGGCCTGAGAGAACGACGGCGCTTCGCACGTCGTAAAGCGGTGTCTCCGGCTTGTTGGCCGAGAGGCTGACACAGGCCGTAAGCGCCATACAAACGAGTGCGGCCCGGCAAAAACACGACCTCAGCCAATTCATTGCAAAATCCCGCACTCCCCGTTGGAGTCGCAGATTTCGTCATAATGCCTGGGAAGGCAATATGTTTCAGGCGCTTAGGGAGAAAAAAACATCTGCTGCCGCCTTGAACTCGACAAAGCGCTTGGCCCGCCGCTCCTCGGCCTCCTCGTCGCTCCCCCAATGCTCGATCGTCCAGTCCTCGTCGAGATGGGCAAGCGACCATGCCTCCTCCATCGTCACCCGGCCCTCGGCGAAGGCGAGCGCCAGGATCGCCGAGCCGGTCAGCGTCGTGATCGTGTGAAGGGCTGCAAGTGCCATCGGGCTCTGATGTCGCGCAAGCGTGACGGCGAAGGCGGCGGTCGCCTCGCGCGGCTGTTCGTGATGCATCACGCCTTCGACGAGGATGAAGCGGGCGCCAAGATCGTTGGCGGCCCAGTCGATAATGGGATCCCAGCGTTCAGCCTGGCGCTCGACCAGCCGTTCCGGCCCTTCGGCGCGGTAGCAGATCAGGTCGGTCGAGGAAAAACGCAGGATGTCCTCGAAGATCGCCTGCGTATTGGTGGCGATGCCGTCGATTGCGGTGTTGACGAGCCTCGTCACCGGCATGGTGACAGGGTCGATGACCTCGGCCTGCGCGTCCCATTCGGCGGCGACGAGCCGGGCAAGCGCCTCTGTCGGCACGGCGAGAGCCAGCCGTGCCGGCGTGCGCACCAGCTTGCCGTCGAGCGTGATCGCAAAACCGTCCTCGTGTTCGGCGACCGCGACCTCGGTATAGAAACGCTTCGGCAGCGGCTTCTTCATCTGGATCTGCGCGCGGCGGATGGGATCGGGATGGCTCAAGCCTTCGGAAAGATCGTTCAGAAGATCGCGCATGGCGTCACCTCAGGAAAAATGGCGCAATATCTCGTTCGGATGATAGGCGATCGCATCGGCGCCGTTGGCGATCAGCTCATCCACGCTGGCATAGCCCCAGGCAACGCCGATCGCCTTGGCGCCGGCAGCCTTTGCCATCTGCATATCGTAAACCGCATCGCCGATGACAATGGTGTCTGTGGCATTCATGCCGGTTTCGTCGCAGCATTCCGTCACCATGGCCGGATGCGGCTTCGAGGGGCAGTCGTCGGCGGTGCGCGCAACGATGAAATAGGGGTCGAAGCCATGCGTCTCCATCACGAGGTTTAGCCCGCGCCTGGATTTTCCCGTCACCGCGCCGATCAGCAGATCATCCCGCCCGCTGATCGCGTCGATCATCTCACGAATGCCGGGAAACAGCGGCTCCCTGTAGTCGAGATCCTGGCGCACCACTGAAAACAGCGATTTGTAATGCGCCGTCATCTCGATGTCTTCCTGCTCGACATGCGGCCTGCCCTGCATGCGGGCGATGGCGATATCGAGCGACAGGCCGATAATGGCCTTGGTGTCCTCAAACCGCGGTTCCGCCTTGCCGAATTTGTCGAAGGTGCGGCGCATGGTTTCGTGAATCAGCCCGGCACTGTCGACCAGCGTGCCGTCACAATCGAAGAGCGCGAGTTTCATTCACTGTCCCTTTCAGCGCCGGCAAGGTCGAGACCGAGAAGGTTCCAGGTCTGTACCATATGCGGTGGCAGCGGCGCGCTGACGCGCAGGCGGCCGCCGGTGGGGTGCGGGATATCGATATGGCGCGCGTGCAGATGCAGCCGCTTCTGGATGCCGCCGGGGAAATTCCAATTCGGATCTTCGTCGAAATATTTGGGGTCGCCGATGATCGGGTGGCCGATATGCAGTGCATGGACGCGCAGCTGGTGGGTACGGCCGGTATAGGGTTCCATCTCCAGCCATGCGAGGTTCTGCGCTGCCGTCTCCAGCACGCGATAGTAGGAAATCGCGTGATCGGCGCCATCCTCGCCGTGTTTGGCGATGCGCATGCGGTCGCCGTCGGCAGTTGGCTCCTTGACGAGCCAGGTCGAGATCTTGTCCTCGTGCTTGCGCGGCACGCCCTTGACCAGCGCCCAGTAGGTCTTCTTGGTGTCACGCTCGCGGAAGGCGGCGGTCAGCTTCTGTGCGGCGCCACGGGTGCGGGCGATGACGAGCACGCCTGATGTATCGCGGTCGAGGCGGTGGACGAGACGCGGCTTTTCGCCCTTCGGGCTGGTCCAGGCTTCGAGCATCTGATCGATATGCCTGGCGACACCGGAGCCGCCCTGCACGGCAAGGCCGGGCGGCTTGTTGAGCACGATCACCTTGTCGTCTTCGTGCAGCACCATGCGCGACAGAAGCTCGAAATCGGTCGAATGCTTGAGATCCTTGCCGGCGATCGGCCCGGTCTTCAGCTTGGCGTCGACATCGAGCGGAGGCACGCGCACCATCTGGCCGGGCTGCACGCGCGCATCCGACTTCACACGTCCGCCGTCGACGCGCACCTGGCCGGAGCGCAAGAGCTTCTGCAGCGGCCCGAAGCCGAGCCCGGGAAAATGCACCTTGAACCAGCGATCGAGCCGCATGCCCGCCTCGTCAGGTTCAACCTTGATATGTTCTATGCCAGCCATGAATGGTCTTTCGGAAATTGCAGCGCGGCCGAGCCGGCGTTCTTTCCGCAGCCTTTAGAGCATTTTCTTCCAAAACGGAAACCAGAATCAGACCAAAGCGCGCATGATGGCGAGCCCAGCGAACACCGCCGCCATCGAAAGGCCGACGCTGGCTGCGATATAGACACCGCCGGCGACGGTATTGCCGCCCTCGAACAGTGAGATGGCGTCGAGCGAAAAGGCCGAGAAAGTGGTGAAGCCGCCGAGGAAGCCGGTGATGAGCAGCAAGCGCAATTCCATCGAGGCGTTGAACTTTCGCGCAATCAGTTCGGCAAGGACGCCGATGACGAAGCAGCCGACGACATTGACGGCGAGCGTGCCCCAGGGAAAGGCCGGGCCTAGAAGCCTCAGCGTCCATTGGCCGACATAATATCTGAGGACGGAACCGATAGCGCCGCCGACGGCGACGAGCAGAGCCTGGATCATGGGCGGAACATCCGAGTTTGAGAGCGCATTTAATCGTGACGGAATAAATTCTTATAATTCAATAAAATGCCAGTCGTTTTCTTATGCTGGCGCCAAGATCCTGCCGATACTGTGCCGACATGACCCAGCTCCTGTCCATTTCGGCAAGCACCGCCGCCATTGCCCTGGAAACGCTGAGAATACCGCAGCGCGTCGCCACGAGCACCGCCGCGCGCGAGTCGCGTCGTCTCGCCGACCGGCAATTGAAGGCCGAGAGCAGCGAAGGAATCGACGATCCCTCCAGCATCATCCAATCGACCGAAGTGGCACTCGACCTGATGGAGAAGGGCAATCGCCAGCCGCAGGCCGGCCTGAAGCAGGCGCTGCAATCCTACGAGGACGTCTGAGGCCGCAGCCCTTCCAGCGAAAAGCCCGCATCGCGGGCTTTTCTGTCTTAACCTGCCCGTGCTCACTTGCCTTGAGCGGAAAGTACCTGCAGCACCAGGTCGACCTTGCCTGCTTTCTCGAAGGTCAGCGCCACCGGCACCGTATCGCCCTGCTTGAACGGCGTCTTCACCTTCTGGAACATCAGATGCAGGTTGCCGGGCTCGAGCTTGACGGTCTCGCCCGCAGGGATGGCAATGCCGTCCTTCAATTGGCGCATCCGCATGACATTGTCCTTCGTCACCATCTCGTGGATCTGAACCTCGCCCGATGCAGGCGACGACACCGATACCAGGCGGTCATCCGTCTTGCCGTTGTTCGTCACCGTGAAAAAGCCGCCGCCGACCGGCTGGCCGGGCAGCATCGCCTTGGCGAAGGCGCCGGAGATTTCGAGATCGCCGGCCTTCACCGCTTCGCCCGCCGGCGCGGCAGCCGCCATAGCTGACATGTCCATGCCGGGTTTCCCGGTCATGTCCATCCCAGCCATGTCGTCATGGTCGTGGCCATGGTCTTCGCCCTCAACGATCTTCAAGACCGGCGCCGGGCTTTTCAGGCCGTGCGCATCACCGCCTTCTTTCGCGACCTGATCCCACGCCTGGACCGCATCGCCACACATCTGCGTCACCGGAAAGGCGAGCGAAGTGCCGGCCTCGATACCGGAAACCTTCCCCTGGATGACGAAGGTGTCGTAGAAATCGTCGGAGAGATTGCCGTTCTTCCAACGGATCTCGACCGTGCCGGTTTTCACCTTGTCGCCGTGATTGTCGTAGGTCTTCTGGTAATCGCCCTTGATCACCTCGAGCTCCCAGCCCGCCTTCGGTTGCGGCTTGGCGAAGACGAAGCCTTCCGGCAGCTTGACCCGCACTTCCGTGGTTGCCTTGCCGTCGCAACCATGCGGCACCTGCAGCGTCGCGAGAATGGTGCTTTCCTGTTTCGCCTGCTTGTCGAGGAAGCTCACATGGGCCTCGGCACTGGCAATGGCGGCGGCGGAAAGAAGGGCGGCAAGCCCCAAAGTCTTGATAGTCTGCGTCTTGATCGTTTTCATCGGATATCTCCTCGCCGGCCGCAGCACTTCTCTCAGGCGGACCGGCATGTTGCATTCAGATTGCGGAGGAAGATCAGACGCGGATGGGAGGCGCGCGGGAATTTGCCCGGCTAACGGCGCTGGCGCCGGCAATCGCGGCGGTCTCATTGGGCGCGTTGTTCAGCGAGGCGAGTTTGCGCGCGAGCCAGGAGCCTGCATCCGGCATCGGCAGGATTACCGAGGCCGAAAGCCGGCAGACTTCGCAATTGGGCTTGAAGGCGACGGTCTTGCCGTCGTCGTCCTTTACCGTCACGCAGAGGGAGGCAAAGCTGCCGTCCGGCAGCATATAGGCGGCGGCGTCGTAACCTTCGGAAGCGACAGCCTGCGGCGCCTGATGGGCAAAGCCGAGAAAAAGCAGGCTCAATGCGCAGAGCATGCGCAGGAAGAGCGTCGCTTTCAGTCCGGTCCGCCGCATGAGATCCCCTTCAACTGCTTGCCGCGATAGCCGGTTTCCCTGCCGAATGCAAAAGCAGATTTGCCGCAGGTTGCCGCCGTTCCCTGACTATGGCGACAAAAATTTGTCAGGTCACGACATTTGGTCTTGCCAAGCGCCTAGCCCGCCGGATAATTGCGCCAACCATGTTGGGAGAATCCGGTGCTTTCGTCACCGGTGCCGAAGGAGCAACCGCCCCGGAAACTCTCAGGCAAAAGGACCAGCACGGGGCAGACGGAACTCTGGAGAGAAGCGTTCTCGAAACGCTCGCCGAAGGGATAACAATCTCAGGCAAAGGGACAGAGGGGGCTCAGGAGAGAAGTGCGCAGCCGCGCCCTTCAGATTTGAGCCCGCGCCTTCGTGAAAGGCGCAAACCCCGGAGGCGTCTTTTGGACGATACTGCTGCCCTGAAGAAAACCCCGCTGCATGCCCTGCATCTTTCGCTCGGCGCCCGCATGGTGCCGTTCGCGGGCTATGACATGCCGGTGCAATATCCAGCCGGTGTCATGAAGGAACATCTTCAAACCCGCATCGCAGCCGGCATCTTCGATGTCTCTCACATGGGCCAAGTCATCGTGAAGGCGAAATCCGGCAGCTACGAGGATGCCGCCCTGGCGCTGGAAAGCCTGGTCCCCGTCGATATCCTCGGCCTGGCCGAAGGCCGCCAGCGTTACGGCTTCTTCACCGACGAGACCGGCGGCATTCTCGACGACCTGATGATCACCCATCTCGACAACCATCTGTTCGTCGTCGTCAATGCTGCCTGCAAGGAGGCAGATCTCCTCCATCTGCAGACCCATATCGGCGACCGGTGCGACATCACCCTGTTGGACCGCTCCCTGATCGCGCTGCAGGGACCGCGCGCCGTCGAGGTTCTGGCGGAACTCTGGGCCGATGTGGCGGCAATGAAATTCATGGACGTGCGCCACTGCCGCCTGCACGACGTTTCCTGTCTGGTTTCGCGCTCCGGCTACAGCGGCGAGGACGGCTTCGAAATCTCGGTTCCATCGGACAAGGCCGTGGATGTCACCATGCGGTTGCTCGAGCATCCCGACGTCCAGGCGATCGGCCTCGGCGCCCGCGACTCGCTGCGCCTGGAAGCCGGGCTCTGCCTTTACGGCAACGATATCGACACCACCACCTCGCCTGTCGAGGCAGCCCTCGAATGGGCCATGCAGAAGGCGCGGCGCGCGGGTGGCGCACGCGCCGGCGGTTTCCCCGGCTCCGGCCGCATCCTCTCCGAACTCGAAAACGGCGCCGCCCGCCGCCGCGTCGGCCTGAAACCGGAAGGCAAGGCGCCGGTGCGCGGCCATGCCAAGCTTTATGCCGATGCCGAGGGCACGGTCGAAATCGGCGAAGTCACATCAGGCGGCTTCGGCCCCTCCGTCGAAGGCCCCGTCGCCATGGGCTACGTGCCTGTTTCCCATTCCGCAGTGGGAACCCTTGTCTATGCAGAGGTGCGCGGCAAGTTCCTGCCCGTCACCGTCTCCGCCCTGCCCTTCGTTACGCCGACCTACAAACGCTGAAACCCTGTTTTCCGAGAGGATATTTCCATGCTGAAATTTACCGCTGAACATGAATGGCTCCAGCTTGACGGCGATGTCGCGACCGTCGGCATCACCACCTTTGCCGTCGAACAGTTGGGCGACCTCGTTTTCGTCGAGCTGCCCGAAGTCGGCAAGAGCTTCGCCAAGAACGACGACGCGGCAACCGTCGAATCCGTCAAGGCCGCCTCCGAGGTCTATTGTCCTCTCGACGGCGAGATCACCGAGGTCAACGAGGCGATCGTCGCCGACCCCTCGCTCATCAACTCCGATCCGCAAGGCGCCGGCTGGTTCTTCAAGCTGAAGCTCAAGAACCCCGCCGATGCCGACGGCCTGCTCGATGAGGCCGCCTACAAGGAGCTCATCGCGTAATGACGACGCCGACCGAATTCCAGTTCACCGATTACCAGCCCTACGATTTCGCCAATCGCCGTCATATCGGCCCTTCGCCGTCCGAAATGACCGATATGCTGAAGGTGATCGGCTATAACAGCCTCGACGGGTTGATCGACGCGACGCTGCCGCCCGCCATCCGCCAGAAGGCACCGCTCGTCTGGGGCGCGCCGATGACCGAGCGCGAGGCGCTCGACAAGTTGCGTGAGACCGCCAACAAGAACAAGGTGCTGGTCTCGCTGATCGGCCAGGGTTACTACGGCACGATCACCCCGCCTGTCATTCAGCGCAATATTCTGGAAAACCCCGCCTGGTACACGGCCTACACACCATACCAGCCGGAGATCAGCCAGGGCCGCCTGGAAGCGCTGCTGAATTACCAGACGATGATCTCAGACCTCACGGGTCTCGACGTCGCCAATGCCTCGCTGCTCGACGAGGCGACCGCCGCCGCCGAAGGCATGGCCATGGCCGAACGCGTCTCCAAGTCGAAGGCGAAAGCCTTCTTCGTCGATGCCGACTGCCATCCGCAGACCATCGCCCTCATCCGCACCCGCGCCGAGCCGCTCGGCTGGAGCGTCATCGTCGGCAATCCCTTCACCGATCTCGATCCGGTCGACGTCTTCGGCGCGATCTTCCAGTATCCCGGCACGCACGGCCATGTGCATGATTTCACCGGCCTGATCGCGCGCCTGCACCAGACCGGCGCTATCGCCGTCGTAGCGGCCGATATTCTCGCGCTGACGCTGTTGAAATCGCCGGGTGAAATGGGCGCCGACATTGCCATCGGCTCGTCGCAGCGTTTCGGCGTCCCGGTCGGTTACGGCGGCCCGCATGCGGCCTATATGGCTGTGAAAGATGCCATCAAGCGTTCCATGCCCGGCCGTCTCGTCGGCGTGTCCGTCGATGCCCGCGGCAACCGCGCTTATCGCCTGTCTCTGCAAACCCGCGAACAGCATATCCGCCGCGAAAAGGCGACGTCGAACATCTGCACCGCCCAGGTTCTGCTCGCCGTCATGGCCTCCATGTACGCGGTCTTCCATGGCCCGAAGGGTATCAAGGCGATCGCCCAGCAGGTCCACCAGAAGGCCGTGCTGATGGCCAAGGGCCTGGAAAAACTCGGCTATGAGGTCGAGCCGGAAAGCTTCTTCGATACGATCACCGTCGATGTCGGCCATATGCAGGGCCTCATCCTGCGCGCTGCCGTCGCCGAAGGGGTCAATCTGCGCAAGGTCGGCGAGACGAAGATCGGCATTTCGCTCGACGAGCGCACACGGCCTGCAACGCTGGAAGCCGTCTGGCGCGCCTTCGGCGGCAATTTCGCCATTGCCGATTTCGAGCCCTCCTACCGGCTGCCTGAGGATTTGCTGCGCACCAGCGACTATCTCTCGCATCCGATCTTCCACATGAACCGCGCCGAAAGCGAGATGACGCGCTACATCCGCCGGCTCTCCGACCGCGACTTGGCGCTCGACCGCGCCATGATCCCGCTCGGCTCCTGCACGATGAAGCTCAATGCGACGGCGGAAATGCTGCCGATCACATGGCCGGAATTTTCCGACATTCATCCTTTCGCGCCGGCCGACCAGGCGCTCGGCTATCGCGAGATGATCGACGATCTCACGGAGAAGCTCTGCGCCGTTACCGGTTACGACGCCTTTTCGATGCAGCCGAATTCCGGCGCGCAGGGCGAATATGCCGGCCTGCTGACGATCCGCAACTACCACATCGCCAACGGCGACGGCCATCGTGACGTCTGCCTGATCCCGACCTCGGCGCACGGCACCAACCCTGCCTCGGCCCAGATGGTCGGCATGAAGGTGGTGGTCGTCAAGGTGCGCGAGAACGGCGACATCGACATGGACGATTTCCGCGCCAAGGCTGAGGAGCATGCGGCCAATCTCTCCTGCTGCATGATCACCTATCCCTCGACGCACGGCGTCTTCGAAGAAACGGTCAAGGAAATCTGCGACCTCGTGCATGTCAACGGCGGTCAGGTCTATCTCGACGGCGCCAATATGAACGCCATGGTCGGCCTGTCCCGCCCCGGTGACATCGGCTCCGACGTTTCCCACCTCAACCTGCACAAGACCTTCTGCATCCCGCATGGCGGCGGCGGCCCCGGCATGGGCCCGATCGGCGTCAAGGCGCATCTGGCGCCCCACCTGCCCGGCCACCCGGAAACCGATGGCCGGTCGGGCGCGGTTTCGGCCGCCGCTTTCGGCTCGGCTTCGATCCTGCCGATCTCCTGGAGCTACTGCCTGATGATGGGCGGCGAAGGCCTGACCCAGGCGACCAAGGTGGCAATCCTCAACGCCAACTACATCGCCGCCCGGCTAAAGGGCGCCTATGACGTGCTCTACAAGTCGAAGACCGGCCGCGTCGCGCATGAATGCATCATCGACACCCGCCCGCTGGTCGACAGCGCAGGCGTCACCGTCGACGACGTCGCCAAACGCCTGATTGATTGCGGTTTCCATGCGCCGACCATGAGCTGGCCGGTCGCCGGAACGCTGATGATCGAGCCGACGGAAAGCGAGACCAAGGCTGAGATCGACCGCTTCTGCGAGGCGATGCTGGCGATCCGCGAGGAAGCCCGCGCCATCGAGGAAGGCCGCATGGACAAGCTCGACAATCCGCTGAAGAACGCCCCGCATACGGTGGAAGACCTCGTCGGCGAATGGAACCGGCCCTACAGCCGGGAACAGGCCTGCTTCCCGCCCGGCGCCTTCCGCGTCGACAAATACTGGTCTCCGGTCAACCGGGTCGACAACGTCTACGGCGACCGCAACCTCATCTGCACCTGCCCGCCGGTGGAAAGCTATGCGGAGGCTGCGGAGTAACATTCGGCGAGCCCCTTCCACGAAGTGGGAGGGGCTCGGCTTTCTCGTCTCCGCTCCTGCGTCACTCTCGCCCTTGAGGCTGTCCGGTTCGCGCTGACGACTGCCTTGCGGGAGCTAGCAAGGAACGGAGACGCCGCGGCGTATTCTCTTCTCCCCATCGGGGAGAAGGTGCCGGCAGGCGGATGAGGGGGCCGCACGGTCCGCCGCCCCGCGATTATCCACTCATCGCGAAGTGTCCAAAACACGGTCGAGACCATGTGCGATCGAAGCGCGCATGAGTATTGTGAGGAAAGACCGGCATTCCCGGCCCCCTCATCCGCCCTACGGGCACCTTCTCCCCGATGGGGAGAAGAGGGAATCGCAAGGCTGCGGCATATGTCCTTTTGGCCGCAAGCGGGGCTGGCGGACACGACAATCCGTTTCACGGCATAGGTTCAAATTTAACCTTTCTTAGCAAGTCTCTGTTAGCAATTCAAAATGGGCGATTTTTCTCCGGTAGGAATGTTGCCATCGATCTTTGTTTTGCGTGCAGGTTCTCATGCGTCCATCGGCTGTACCAGCAATTCTCCTCGCCGCCCTGATCCTGTCGGGATGCTCAACGAGCTCCGGCGCCGAAGATGTGCTCACCCCTGTGGCGTCGTCGGAAACCACCAATGCCATCGCTAAGCCGAGCGGCCCGATACCGGCTGCGGCCGTGGGCGATCCCGCGCCGCAAACAAGCCCGCGGCAGGAAGCGCTGAGCTGGACCGGACCGGTTCCGGAGCCGCAGGCCCTCGTGCCGGCCAACGGGGCCGTCGGCATGCCGATGCCGACGGAAAGGCCGGTCGCGATGCTCATGCCTGAGAATCCGGGGATCGACCCGGATGCGGGCCCGAAATCCCCGACGCGCTCGCGCATTTACGGCCACCGCTTCCGCGATGCCAAGCCGATCAACTTCGGCAGGACTTCACCGAGAAAGCTTGCCGTGCATGGCGTCGACGTGTCGCGCTGGCAGGGCGAGATCGATTGGGAGACGCTGCGGCAGCAGGGCGCCAACTTCGTCTACATCAAGGCGACGGACGGCGGCGATCACCTCGATCCGATGTTCAAGAAGAACTGGCGCCGCGCCAGGGAAGCCGGCCTGAAGCACGGCGCCTATCACTTCTTCTACTGGTGCCGGACAGCCGGCGAACAGGCCGACTGGTTCATCCGCAACGTTCCAAGGGAAGCCAACGCGCTTCCGCCCGTCATCGATGTCGAATGGAACGGTGAGTCGAGCTGCAGCCAAAGAATCTCCCGCAAGCGCGTTCTGGAGAAGATGCAGGTGTTCCTGGATAAGGTGGAACGCCACTATGGCCAGCGCCCGATCATCTACACCGCACCGGACTTCTACCGCGACAATCTGAAGGGCGAACTGCTCAATTATCCCTTCTGGCTGCGCTCGGTCGCCGCCCACCCCTCCAAGGTCTATCCCGGCCGCAAGTGGGTCTTCTGGCAGTATTCCGGCTCCGGCCTTTCCGACGGCGTCGACGGCAAGATCGACCTCAACGTCTTCAATGGCAACGAAAGCGACTGGCACGACTGGGTGGCGTCGCGATAGGAAGCCGCCGCGCGCCAGCCACCTTCCCGTGTCAGTTCGGAACAGGTGCGCAGCACGATGCGCGCGCCGATAGGTCTTTGCTAACGCAACGCTTTCAGCTTTCCCTAAGCCATAGCGGGTAAAAGCGTTCTATTCAGATCTGGAGACACGGCTGATGAGCATATCCGGCATCACCAACATTGCTCTTTCGGGAATGCAGGCGCAGACGACGCGGGTAAGCGCGATTGCCAACAATATCGCAAATAGCAGCACGCCGGGCTATGCCAAGCTGAACAGCAGCCTCACCTCCACCGTATCAGGCGTCCAGGCCATCGTCAGCCCGACGGATTCGGATGTCGATCCCGCCACCGAACTGACTGACCTGATCGAAGCCGAGCAGAGCTACAAGGCAAATGCCGTGGTCTTCGAGACCGGCGCCGACATGTGGGAAATGCTCATGAGCAGCAAGCGCGACTGAACACACCTGCACTTGATCAGCAATCGCCTAATTTCCGTCCAGAGTGGCCGCTGGTTCTAAGGGATGGTGTAATTGTGGTAATCAGCTTTTGAACCGCGGCGTCGTTTAGGGACTTTCTGCGGGCCTAAACCGCCGCCCATCGAATTCAACTAATACGACGCCATGGAAGGGAAGCCCAGCCACTACCAACTCGGAGGTTAGGCCATTGTCACAAACTGCCGATTTTCGTCGATCAACAAATCTGCAAGACACTTCCGCTGAATCTGGAACATGGTACTTAAACTTTTCACCCTTGAATGAAATTGTCGCGCCATCGTCCGAAAATACTGGTGGCATTCTGGCGCAGCCAGAGAGCAACACTGTGGCAAACACCGTCAACACACCAAGGAACTTAGGGAGTTTGAGAGCAGTACGGTCATTGATTTGATTTTCTGCCATATGGCGTCTCATTAAATGCAATTAGCCCCTGACAATAAGGTTTGGCCAGCATCCGCTTTCTTGAACAGATGCTAAGGAAATTTCCCACCAGCCCGAACGGTTATCAGGAGTGCGCCGGCTCGCTCTGGCGCTGTGCGGCAAGGGCCGCGAGATCGGCGGGTTTCAGTTCGACGGATTCGCCACAGCCGCAGGCCGATGTCTGGTTCGGATTGGTAAAGGTGAAGCCAGAGCGCAGCGTCGTCTGCTCGAAGCCCATTTCGGTGCCGAGCAGATAGAGCACGGCCGAAGGTTCGACCCAGACCCTGGCGCCCTCGTGCTCGATCAGGTCGTCCTTCGCATTGGGCTCGGTCACCAAGTCGATGGTATATTCCATCCCGGCGCAGCCGCCCCTCTTGATGCCGACGCGAATGCCCTTGGCTTCCGGCCCGGAATTCTCGACGATCGCCTTGACGCGGGCCGCAGCCCCATCCGTCATGCTCATCACTGCAAAGCCCATCGGCTTTTTCTCCTTCCGCAACCGGGGTCAAGATCCGGCGCTTCGTGATTCAAATTGTAGCCGTCCGAGGTAAACGGATCAATACCTCGGCACTGGACCAAGGCCACTCAGTACCAGCCGACGGCGACCTGGGCCTCTTCCGACATACGGTCCGGCGTCCACGGCGGGTCGAAGGTCATTTCGACTTCGACGCCCGACACACCCTCGACGGCGCCGACGGCATTTTCGACCCAGCCCGGCATCTCGCCGGCGACCGGGCAGCCGGGCGCGGTCAGCGTCATCATGATCTTCACCATCCGGTCGTCCTCAATGTCGATCTTGTAGATCAGACCGAGTTCGAAGATATCGGCCGGGATTTCCGGGTCGTAGACGGTCTTCAGCGCGCTGATGACGTCGTCGCTCAGCCGCGCCAATTCCTCGGCCGGGATACTCGAATGCACGATGCCTTCGCGCACGTCGATCTTCTGTTCGCTTTCGTCCAGGCTCATAAAGGACACTCCTCAGGCAAAGAACTTGCGCGCATATTCAAGCGCATCAGCCAGCGCATCGACCTCGGCGCGGGTATTGTACATGCCGAACGATGCTCGGCATGTGGAGGTGACGCCGAAGCGTTTCAAGAGCGGCATGGCGCAATGCGTGCCGGCCCGCACCGCGACCCCCTGCCGGTCGATCACCATCGAAACGTCATGGGCATGGATGCCGGCGAGTTCGAAGGAGAAGATGCTCCCCTTCTCGGGCGCCGTCCCGAACATCCGCAGCGAATTGACCGATCTCAGGCGCTCGGCCGCGTAAGCCGCAAGATCGGCCTCATGGCGGGCGATCGCCTCCCGGCCGATCTTTTCCATATAGTCGAGCGCGTAACCGAGCCCGATCGCCTGGACGATCGGCGGCGTGCCGGCCTCGAAGCGATGCGGCGGATCGTTGTAGGTGACGGCATCCTCGGCGACTTCGAAGATCATCTCGCCACCGCCCTGGAAGGGGCGCATCTGGGAGAGCCGTTCCTTCTTGCCGTAGAGCACGCCGATGCCCGACGGACCGTAGAGCTTGTGGCCGGTCATCACGTACCAGTCGCAATCGATGTCCTGCACGTCGACGGGCAGGTGCACGGCGCCCTGGCTGCCGTCGATCAAGACCGGGATACCGCGCTCATGCGCGATGCGGCAGACCTCCTTGACGGGAACGATCGTACCGAGCGCATTCGACATATGGGTGATGGCGACGAGCTTGGTTCGCTCCGTCAGGCTCTTCTCGAAATCCTCGATATGGAAGGCGCCTTCATCGTCGACGGGAACCCAGACGAGCTTGGCGCCCTGCCGTTCGCGGATGAAGTGCCAGGGCACGATGTTGGAATGGTGCTCCATGATCGTCAGAACGATCTCGTCGCCCTCGCCGATCTTGGGCATGCCCCAGCCATAGGCGACGGCGTTGATCGCCTCCGTCGAATTCTTGGTGAAGACGATGTCGTTGACCGAGGGCGCATTGAGGAAACGGCGGACCTTCTCGCGCGCCGCCTCGTAGGCGTCAGTCGCGGCGTTCGAGAGATAGTGGAGGCCGCGATGCACATTGGCATATTCATGTGAATAGGCATGCGAGATGGCGTCGATCACCACCTGCGGCTTCTGTGCCGACGCGCCGTTGTCGAGATAGATCAGCGGCTTGCCGTGCACCTTCTCCGCCAGGATCGGGAAATCCCGGCGGATGGCTTCGACGTCGTATTCAGTGGCCGCTGCTATCTTGTCCATCGATATATCCGATCAGGCGTGCTTTTCGAGCCAAGCCGAAATCACGCTTTCCAGCGCCTCGACCAGGGCTTCGTCTTCCAGTTCCTCGACGATTTCGGCGACGAAGGCATTGACGAGCATCGCCCGCGCCTTGTTCTCCGGAATGCCGCGCGCCATCAGGTAATAAAGATGGTTGGCGTCGATATCGGTCACTGTCGCGCCGTGGCCGCACTGCACGTCGTCGGCGAAGATTTCGAGCTCGGGCTTAACCGAAAACTCGGCATCGTCGGACATCAGCAGCGTATTGCAGGCCATCTTGGCGTCGGTCTTCTGCGCATCGGGCGCAACCCGGATCATGCCCTGGAAGACACCCTTGGCACGGTCGAAGACGACGTTGCGGATCACCTCGGTCGAGCCGGTATGCGGCACGTCATGGCCGAGCACCATCGTCACGTCGGTGTGGCTTTCGGCTCCGAGCAGGTTGATGCCGCGCAGCGTCAGATCGGCGCCCTCGCCCGTCACCTTGATATGCAGTTCCTGGCGCACCAGCTTGCCGCCCGCATTGATGACGAACAGGCGGAGCTTGGCGTTGGCGCCGAGATCGACGCGGATCTGGCCGAGATGCGTATCCTCGGCACCCTGCTGCTGCAGGATGATCCAGGTCAGCTCCGTGCCCTCGCCGACCGTGATGTCACTGATGTGGGACACCAGCGCTGCATCGCCGGTCACCGCACGGTGACGCTCGATGACGGTCGCCTTGACGCCGGCGCCGAAGGAAACAGGAAGGCGCGTATGCGTCTGGCCGCCGGCGTGAACGAACTGGATTTCAAGCGGGTTTTCGAGCTCGGTATCGGCTGGTACATCCACGACATAGCCGTCGCGCACGAAGCTGCCATTGATGCGGCCGATCGCGTCGTCGCTGCCGAGAGCATCGAGCCTTTCCGCGGCGGAGCCGTCGAGCAGACGTTCGGAATAAGTCGAAATGCCGAAGTCGGCGGCAGCGGCCTTCTGGTTGGAATGGCCCTGGATCACCGCCAGCACGGCGGAATCGGCAACGAGCGGCTCCAGAGCCTCCGAGCCGGCATCTCCGGCCTGCGGCGGAACGGTGCGCAGAAGATTCTTGAGGTCGGTATAATGCCACGCTTCGATGCGGCGCGTCGGCAGGCCGGCTTGCTTGAGGTCATCGAGAAGCCGGTCGCGCAACGCCGTCACCGCGCCGTTGCCCGGCAGATCGCCGATCTGCTGGTTGAAGGCTTCGATCAGCGCCGCTTCGGCCACGGTCAGGCGGCTCGTCGTCTGCATGTTCATGGACGTCGTCCTTTCCACCCGAACTCAGGCCGCCGCGCCGATGATGTCGGCGTAACCATTGGCTTCCAGCTCATGCGCCAGCGTCTTGTCGCCCGACTTGATCACCTGGCCCTTGTAGAGAACGTGGACGGTATCAGGCACGATGTAATCGAGCAGGCGCTGGTAGTGGGTGATGACGACGACGGCGCGATCCGGAGAACGCAGCGCGTTGACGCCATCGGCAACGATCTTCAGCGCGTCGATATCGAGGCCGGAATCGGTTTCGTCGAGCACGCAGAGCTTCGGCTCGAGCAGCGCCATCTGCAGGATCTCGGCGCGCTTCTTTTCACCGCCGGAGAAGCCGACGTTGAGCGGCCGCTTCAGCATCTCGGTGTTGATCTGCAGCTTGGCCGCAGCTTCCTTGACGCGGCGCATGAAATCCGGCGTCGTCAGCTCGTCCTCGCCGCGCGCCTTGCGCTGCTCGTTCATCGCCACCTTCAGGAACTGCATGGTTGCGACACCCGGGATTTCGACCGGGTACTGGAAAGCGAGGAATATGCCCTTGGCGGCGCGTTCGGCCGGATCGAGCTCGAGAATGCTCTCGCCGTTATAGAGGATGTCGCCTTCGGTCACTTCATAGTCTTCGCGGCCGGACAGCACATAGGAGAGTGTCGACTTGCCGGAGCCGTTCGGCCCCATGATCGCGGCCACTTCGCCGGCCTTAACCGTCAGGTTCAGACCACGGATGATCTCGGTGCCGTCTTCGGCGATACGGGCATGGAGGTTTCTGATTTCAAGCATTTCGTTCTTCCTGTTCATAAAGCGGGTTCAAGTGCCGCCTGATTGACCGTTCGCACCGGCCTCGATCCGTCATCCTCGGGCTTGTCCCGAGGATCTAAGCCCTCAATTGTAGTCGCTCCACTCCCGCGTATTCGGATGCGGCCGATAGACATTCTCGATTTCGTCGATGCGCTCGTAGAGGTCCATCCAGGTCGGATTGAGCTCCTCGACGAGCTTGATTTTCCATTCGCGCAAATAGCGCTTCAGCGACTTCTCTCGCTGGATCGCCAACACAATGTTGGGATGATACTCAAACCAGACGAGGTTTTTCGCTCTGTATTTCTCCGTAAAACCCTTATGGATTTCGCTGCGGTGTTCCCATATTCGCCCTTGCAGATCGCTGGTGACGCCAGTGTAAATTACACCTCTTGGTTTGTCGGACATCATGTAGACAAACCCGCTCATCCCATCCTCCGCAGACGTGCTTAGATCCTCGGGACAAGCCCGAGGATGACGGAAAACCGCTTAGCCAACACTCCCTTCCAGCGAAATGCTGATCAGCTTCTGCGCCTCGACGGCGAATTCCATCGGCAGCTCCTGCAGGACTTCCTTGACGAAGCCGTTGACGATCAACGCGATCGCCGCTTCGGTGGGGATGCCGCGCTGCAGGCAGTAGAACAGCTGGTCCTCGGAGATCTTCGAGGTCGTCGCTTCATGTTCGAACTGCGCCGTCGAATTCTTCGCCTCGATGTAGGGCACGGTATGAGCGCCGCACTTGTCGCCGATCAGGAGCGAATCGCACTGGGTAAAGTTGCGCGCGTTCGATGCCTTGCGATGAGCCGAAACCTGGCCGCGATAGGTGTTGTTGGAAACACCAGCCGCAATACCCTTGGAGACGATGCGGCTCGACGTGTTCTTGCCGAGATGGATCATCTTGGTGCCGCTGTCGATCTGCTGATGGCCGTTCGACACGGCGATCGAGTAGAATTCGCCGCGGCTGTCGTCGCCGCGCAGGATGCAGGACGGGTACTTCCAGGTGATCGCCGAGCCGGTTTCGACCTGCGTCCAGGAAATCTTCGAGCGGTCGCCGCGGCAATCGCCGCGCTTGGTGACGAAGTTGTAGATACCGCCCTTACCTTCCTTGTCGCCCGGATACCAGTTCTGGACGGTGGAATATTTGATCTCGGCATCGTCGAGCGCCACGAGCTCGACCACCGCTGCATGCAGCTGGTTTTCGTCGCGCTGCGGCGCCGTGCAGCCTTCGAGATAGGAGACGTAGGCGCCCTCTTCCGCGATGATCAGCGTGCGCTCGAACTGGCCGGTGCCCTTTTCGTTGATGCGGAAATAGGTGGAAAGCTCCATCGGGCAGCGAACGCCCTTCGGCACGAAGACGAAGGAACCGTCGGTGAAGACAGCCGAATTCAGCGTGGCGTAATAATTGTCCGAGGTCGGCACGACCGAGCCGAGATATTTCCGCACGAGATCGGGATGCTCGCGGATCGCTTCCGAGATCGACATGAAGATCACGCCGGCTTTCTTCAGCTCCGCCTTGAAGGTGGTGACGACCGAGACGCTGTCGAAGACGGCGTCGACGGCGATCTTCGGCTTCTCGACGCCGGCGAGGATCTCCTGTTCGCGCAGCGGAATGCCGAGCTTTTCATAGACCTTGAGCAGTTCCGGATCGACTTCGTCGAGCGACTTCGGGCCTGGCGTGCTCTTCGGCGCGGCGTAATAATGGATGTCGTTGAAATCGATCTTCGGATAATCGACGCGCGCCCAGGTCGGCTCCTCCAGCGTCAGCCAGCGCCGGTAGGCTTCCAGGCGCCATTCCAGCATCCATTCCGGCTCCTGCTTCTTGGCCGAAATGAAACGGATGATATCCTCGGACAGGCCTTTCGGCGCCTTGTCCATCTCGATGACGGTCTCGAAACCGTATTTGTACTGGTCCACATCGATCAGGCGGACCTGGTCGATCGTTTCCTGCACGGCAGCCATTTCATTCTCCAATCTCGCCGGATATAAGGTCCGGCAGCTTGTAGCGTATGGGGCAATTTCTTGCCCTGATGTCGGGCAACTGTCTTGCCCTGATGTAAGAGGCCAAAAGGGACTTTTCAGCCCGATTGGCAAGCAGAAATTTGCGTTTCCGCAAGTTTATGATGCGGTCAGGCCGCCTCGCCGGCCGACCTGCGCCGGCAGGCGATCTTCGCGAAGGCGGCAATCGCCCTGTCGATATCCTCTTCCGTTGTGGAAAAACCGAGCGAGATGCGCAGCGCCCCGAGCTTGGTGTCACGCCCCATCGCCGTCAGCACATGGCTTTCGCCGACCTTGCCCGATGAGCAAGCAGAGCCCGCCGAAAGGGCAACGCCTTCGAGATCGAAGGCGATTTGCCCGGTCTCCGCCTTCAGGCAGGGAAGCGTGAAGAAAATCGTGTTGGCGACCCGCGGACCACCGGCGCCGTGAATGATGACATCGGGCGCGGCGGCGCGCATGCCGGCTTCCAGCCTGTCGCGCAGCGCGGCAATCGCAGCGTTCCGTTCATCGAGATCCTGCAGCACGGTTTCGGCTGCGGCTCCGAAGCCGATCAGAGCCAACGAATTCTGTGTCCCCGAGCGGTGACCTTTCTCCTGCCCGCCGCCGCGGATCAGCGCCTTCGGCATCAGCGCCTCGCCGCGCGCAATCAGTGCACCCGCACCCTTCGGCCCACCGATCTTGTGGGAGGAGACGATGATGAAATCCGCGCCGATGCGCTCGATCTCGATCGGCAGACGGCCGGCCGCCTGCACGGCGTCGACGACGAAGAGCCCGCCATGGGCACGCACGATCCTGGCCGCTTCTTCGACAGGCTGGACGATGCCCGTCTCGTTGTTGACGAACATGATCGCCACCATGGGAAGGCCCGTCGATTTGTCATGGGCATCGAGAAGTGCGGCCAGCGCGTTCAGATCGACGATACCGGCATCCGTCACCGGAATCTCGGTCATGCGGTCCTTCGGGAACCGGCCTCCCTCCCGGACTGCCAGGTGCTCGACGGCGGAAAAATAGAGATGGCCGAGCTGAAGCGGCGTGCGGCCCATGCGAAAATCCGGCGTCAGCACCAGATTGGCGGCCTCGGTCGCGCCGCTGGTGAAGACCACATTGCCGGCATCCGTGCCTGCAAGCGCCGCGACCTTGCGCCGCGCGCCCTCGATGGCGGCGCGGGCGGCGCGGCCTTCGCCGTGGACGGAATTTGGATTGCCGAAGATGTCGATGGCGCGCATGATCGCCTCGCGCGCTGCGGGGTGCAGCGGCGCTGTGGCATTCCAGTCGAGATAAAGGCGTGGCGGCGCCATGATCTTCAGTCCTGCGCTTGACGAGCTTGCTTCAACACCCGCGGCTCATTTTTCTTGAAATTTCCGCCGGGCTTGCCTTATGACACGTTCCACGAAGCCGTGGATCGCCATGCAAGTTTCGAATTGTTCTAAACTGCGTTTTAGAAAAGCTGACAACCCGAGTCAAGTCATGTTGTCGTCCAACGCAGCGCGAACGCGAAATAAAACCCGGAGTACCAATGCCCGAAGTTATTTTCAACGGCCCAGCCGGCCGTCTTGAAGGCCGCTACCAGCCCTCCAAGGAAAAAAGCGCGCCCATCGCTCTCATCCTGCATCCGCATCCGCAGTTCGGCGGCACGATGAACAATCAGATCGTCTACCAGCTCTTCTACATGTTCCAGAAGCGCGGGTTCACGACGCTGCGCTTCAATTTCCGGGGCATCGGCCGCAGCCAGGGCGAATTCGACCACGGCGCCGGCGAATTGTCGGATGCCGCCTCCGCGCTCGACTGGGTGCAGAGCCTGCATCCCGATTCCAAGACCTGCTGGGTCGCCGGCTATTCCTTCGGCGCCTGGATCGGCATGCAGCTTCTGATGCGCCGGCCGGAGATCGAAGGCTTCATGTCGATCGCCCCGCAGCCGAATACCTACGACTTCTCCTTCCTGGCGCCCTGCCCCTCCTCCGGCCTGATCATCAATGGCGAGGCCGACAAGGTGGCGCCGGAAAAGGATGTGAACGGCCTTGTGGAGAAGCTGAAAACCCAGAAGGGCATTCTCATCACCCATCGCACCGTTTCCAACGCCAACCACTTCTTCAACGGCCAGGTGGAAACGCTGATGGGCGAATGCGAGGACTATCTCGACCGTCGCCTCAACGGCGAACTGGTGCCGGAGCCCGCCGCCAAGCGGATTCGCTGACACCACAGCGCGAGCCCGCCATCCCCGGCGAAGGCGATCCAAGACGCGACCGGCACAGCTGTGCCACAATAGATCATCTACCGTGTTGCAATGCATGTTGCAGTGCGGTAGGGTCCTCGCAATCCTAACTAAAGCGAGGTCCGCAATGACCAAGTCGTTCGGGGAAATCCTGGATAAGTATAGGGGTATCGGTCCGGGGTTCGATTTTCTTCGAATAGGACTCGCCTTTTCTATCGTACTCACTCATTCTTTTTTGCTGACTAGGAACGATGCCTTCATCAGGGGCTCGGTATTCTGGTTTACCGAATATGCTCTTGTTCCGATGTTTTTCGCTTTGAGCGGATTCTTGATCGCCGGCAGCGCTCAGCGTCTGAGCCTGCGGAACTTCCTGATCAATCGCGGATTGCGCATCGTGCCGGCTCTTGCCGTAGATATCGTCGTCTGTTCGCTGATCATCGGGCCGATCGTAACGGTCGTCTACCACGCCGAATATTTTACCGACCCGCGGTTTTTCAAATACTTTTTGAACATCGTCGGCTGGATCCACTACGAGCTGCCGGGCGTATTCCAGGACAATCCGAGCCAACGCGTCAACGGCGCCCTCTGGACGGTTCCCTGGGAGATCTTCTGCTACATCATCATGTCGTTCCTGATGATCACCGCCATCATCAAGACGCGCTATAAGCTCGTCGCCGTGCTGATCGCGTATGTTTTCATCGGCCTCGTCGTGCAGAAGATGCCATATCTGTTCCCGGGGTCGATCAAGCCAGTCGCCCGCTTCCTGTTCATGAGCCGCGGCTCTCAGCTGATAACGGCTTTTCTGATGGGCATTGCCGTCTTTCAGTTCAAAGCGGTCATTCCCTATTCCCGCTGGCTGTTCGCCGCCGCCTGCCTCGCCTGCCTCGTCGCCATTTTCACGCTCGACGGCCGGTCGGTCGAGTCGGTGATCAACCGGCCCATCCTCATCACCGCTCTCGTCTACATCACCATCTTCATCGGCCTCTCGGAGGTTCCGATTCCTGCCTTTTTCCGGAAGGGCGACTATTCCTACGGCGTCTATCTCTACCATGATCCATTCCTGCAGATCTGGATCAGCTCGTTGCCGTCGGTCTTTCTCTATCCGAAATACGGTGCGCTGGCGCTCTACCTCGTCGGCCTGCCGTCCGCGCTCGCCGTCGCGGTACTGTCCTGGCATTTCATCGAGAAACCGATCCTCGGGCTTCGCAAGAAGTTCTCGTTCATCGCCCAGGTCAGGGGCGTCGAAGATGGCAATCAGGGCGGACGGGTCCGGCCGATCGCCGTCAAGAGTTAGGCTTTCCCGGCGGTCATCTCGAAAGCCGTGCCGAGCACCCCATCGATCAGGATCGGCGCGCGCTCGCGCATGCCGATCTTCCTCAGCACACGCTGCGACGCGATGTTTTCTGGATGCGTGAAGGCGATGAAGCAGGGCGCAAAGCCTCTTTCGAAGAACCAGCCGGCAAGCGCCGTCGCCGCCTCCGTCGCAAGGCCTTTGCCCCATGCCTCCTCGATCAGGGAATAACCGAGCTCGAATTGCTCGCCCCTGAACCGCGAAATGCCGGCACGTCCGATGAACCGGCCGTCCTCCCCGACGAGCTTGTACTTGGTCGTGCCGTCGCGCGCCTGTTCCTCGAACCAGCCCCGCAGCCGCTCTTCGGCCTTCTCCAGGCTCCACGGCGCGCTGCCGGCAAGGTACCGGGTGGTCGCCAGCGTCGAATGCAGCCGCTGCACCAGCGGTCCATCCTCTTCGTCCCACATGACGAAGCGCAGCCGCGCCGTCCGCAGGATCGGCCTCTCCTCGCTCATGGTTTTGCCAGAACCCCGCCGCTGACCGGGGCGCCCACCCCCGTCGTGCCGGGAAATGTCAACGGCAGACCGTCCAGCGAACGCACGGCGAGATAGGCCCAGGCCTCCGCCTCCATCGCGTCGCCGTCGAAGCCTGCCTCCTCTGCGCTCAACACCCGCGATCCCTGCCCTTCGGCCATGGCCGAAAACTCCGCCATGAGAGTGCGGTTCAGCCGCCCGCCGCCGCAGACGATATAGATCGATGGGTTCTCGGGCAGGAAACCCGCGGATTTGACGATCGATGCGGCGGCGACATGCGCCAGCGTGCGCGCGCCGTCTTCGAGGCTCGCCTCCTCCGGCCGAAGCGGCGCGAAATCGCCGCGATCGAGCGACCGGCGAACATTGCCGCGGAAGAACGGGCTTTCGAGATAACGTTCCGCAAGCGCTGCGACGACCTTGCCGCGCGCGCCGATTTCACCGCCTGGATCATAGGTTCTGCCGGTCTGCATCTCCACCCACTGGTCGATCAGCGTATTGCCCGGGCCGCTGTCGAAGGCCGATATCCGGCCGTCCGTGCCGATGAAGGTCAGATTGGAGATGCCGCCGATATTGACGAAACAGACAGCCTCTCCCGCCTGCTGGAATTTTCCCGCAAGGGCAGCGTGATAGGCGGGCACCAGCGGCGCGCCTTGCCCGCCATGCACCATGTCGTTGGCGCGCATATCGTAGACCACGGATATGCCGGTTCTCTCCGCAAGCTCCCGCCCGTCGCCGATCTGGATCGTCAATCCTTCGTCCGGTCGGTGAAGGACCGTCTGGCCATGGAAGCCGAGCACGTCGACGGCATCGGCAGAAAGCCCGAAACGCTCCAGGAATGCCGTAACGGCAGCTGCATGACGCAAGGTCAGTTCAAGCTCGATCTCGCGAAGCTCGGCCGGCCTTTCGTTCCTGTCGCTCAGCGGGCGCGCCAGTTCCAGCGCCCGTTTGAGCCGTTCGCGAAAGGCAACATCATAGGGTACGCCTAGAAACGGCCCGCGCTCGATGAAGCCGCGGCCGTCGGTCTTGATCAGCGCAACGTCGATTCCGTCCATCGACGTGCCGCTCATCAGGCCGATCGCGGTCCTGATGACATCCATGAGGCTTGCCTCCCATGCGATTCCCGGATGCACTTTTGTAAAAACAGTGCTAAACGCGCCGCGACAGATCAACAACAACGAAGTTGCGCGAACCCAAGGGCCAGCGCAGACACCAAGAGACGAAAGCCATGTCCGAGTTCAAGTCCGATTTCCTCCGCACGCTGAAAGAGCGCGGTTTCATTCATCAGGTCTCTGATGAACGCGGCCTCGACGATCTCTTCGCCAAGGAAACCGTGACGGCCTATATCGGCTACGACCCGACGGCATCCAGCCTTCACGTCGGCCATCTCACCCAGATCATGATGCTGCACTGGCTGCAGGCGACGGGCCACCGCCCGATTTCGCTGATGGGCGGCGGCACCGGCATGGTCGGCGATCCCTCCTTCAAGGAGGAGGCCCGCAAGCTGATGACGATCGAGACGATCGAAGAGAATATCGCCTCGATCAAGAGCTGCTTCTCGAATTACCTCGATTACAACAAGCCCGGCAGCGCCGCCCTGATGATCAACAACGCCGAATGGCTGCGTTCGTTGAACTACCTGGAGTTCCTGCGCGATGTCGGCCGCCATTTCTCGGTCAACCGCATGCTGTCCTTCGACAGCGTGAAGACGCGTCTCGACCGCGAACAGTCCCTGTCCTTCCTGGAATTCAACTACATGATCCTCCAGGCCTACGATTTCGTCGAGCTGGCCAAGCGTTACGACTGCCGTCTGCAGATGGGCGGTTCGGACCAGTGGGGCAATATCGTCAACGGCATCGATCTCGGTCACCGCATGGGGACGCCGCAGCTTTACGCCCTGACCTCGCCGCTGCTGACGACGTCTTCGGGCGCCAAGATGGGCAAGTCGGCTTCCGGCGCGGTCTGGCTGAATGCCGACCTGCTGCCCGTCTACGACTTCTGGCAATATTGGCGCAATACCGAGGATGCGGATGTGCCGCGCTTCCTCAAGCTCTTCACCACCCTGCCCATGGACGAAATCGCCCGGCTTTCGGCCATCGGCGGTTCGGAGCTGAACGAAGTCAAGAAGATCCTCGCGACCGAGGTCACGGCGATCCTGCACGGCCGCCCGGCCGCCGAGCAGGCCGCCGAAACCGCGCGCAAGACCTTCGAGGAAGGCGGGCTTTCGGAAAACCTGCCTTCGGTCGATATCCCGGCAGGTGAACTCGATGGCGGCATCGGCCTGCTCTCGCTGATGGTCCGCGCCGGCCTTGCCGGCTCGAACGGCGAAGCCCGCCGCCACGTACAAGGTGGCGCTGTTCGCATCAACGACGAGGCGGTCAGCGACGAACGCCGCCTGATCGGCAGCGGCGAAATCACCGCCGATGGCGTCATCAAGCTCTCGCTCGGCAAGAAGAAGCACATCCTGATCCGCCGCGCGGCGTAAGGACGTTGCCGAAAGCCTGAATACGCAACGCGCCATTTCCATCCCGGAATGGCGCGTTTGCATGCGCAGTGAAGCAATTACCGCGTTCCCTGCTGGTAGGTCACATCATTTGGCGCGCTTTCGCGCAGCAGCCGGCTTGGCGGATCGATGCCCGGCGCGGGTGTCACGCGTGACCACCAGCTGATCGAGAAGATCGGCGCAGTGACCGTTGCGTCGAGGGGAACCGTCAGCATGTGGTCGGAGCGTATGCCCTCCGGCGGCTTCAGCCGCCCACCCTTCTCCGCCGAATAGGAAACCTGCTGACTGATCGCGACAGCGATCATGGCGGCCGATGCAAAAGAGACTGTCCGGGCGCACTTCATGGCGTTCTCCGCCGGCCCTCGTTTCCAGGCCGAGACAGCATCTTATATCAGATTTCACTAAAACAATCTGGCATCGATGACGAAATTGTCGGCCAGCTCGGAATCGCGTTCCGTCCCGCTTCCCTATCTCACTGAAACTCGAAGATCTGCCGGAAGACGCCAGGCGCGATGATCGACAGCGGGTTGATCTGCAGGTTCGGCTGGTCGAACTTGCCGGTGAGCTTGAAAGTGATGCCGATCAGGCCGCGGTCGCTGCCGTTGCCGAGGATGACGCCGATCAGCGGCAGTTCGGCGAAGAGACGATTGAGGCCGTAGGCCGGCATGAATGTGCCGGTCATGTCCATGTTGCCCTTGCGGTCGCGCACCACGCCCTGGACGGTTGCGCCGATCTGGTCGCCGCGCAGCACGCCGTTCTCGATGCCGATCATGCCGCCGCGTGAGACGATGCGGGCAAAGGCTCGCTGGAAGCGCTGCGACGAGGTGTCGATATCGCGTTTCACCGCCTCGTTGAGGCTGCGCTGCTCATTGCCGACAGGCGTCGAGACGATCGAACGCAGCCGTTGTTCGTTGACGATCGAGAAGCGGCGGACGTCGAGCGAGCCATCCCATCCGCCCTGCGCGCCCAGCCGGATCGCGAGATTGAGCAGGCCGCCCTGCATATGCTGGTAGAGATCGGCAAAACGCGATACCGCGCCGGCATCGCCGCTGGTGATGTTGATGACGCCGCCGTCCTTCATCTGGCTGACCACGGCTTCGCCGCTGTCGGTAATGCCGGAAAAATTCAAGGACTGCAGCTTGTCGCCACGCAGCGACACCTGCGCCTGGAAATTGCCGACCTTCTCGTCGTTGAAGCCGATGACGTTTTTCAGCTTGGCGCGCACCGATACGCTCGTGTTGTCGCCATCGCCATCGCCCTCCTCACCGCCGTCCGAGCCGGATTTCAACCGCGCGATGACCGGCCGCGCGTCGGCGCTGTCGCCGGAAACGGAGACGTCGAAACTGCCCTTGCTGCGCTTTACCGAGAGGGCGAAATCGTCGAGCGAGGAGAGCCGCACGCTATCGAAATCCGCCGAGATAAGACCGGTCTTGCCAACGTTCAGCGATCCGCTGGCGCCGAAACCGTCACCTTTCAGCCGGAAATTCTTAATCTGCGTATTTTCGGGCGGGCCGGACATCTCGAATTCGGCGGAAGCGGAAATGCCGCCGCCTTTCGACCAGCCGATCCAGGGCAGGTCGAGCATCGATTTGGTGAGATCCAGCTGAACGTTCTGCCGGTCGTCGTCTATCCGCGTCAGCACCATCTTCAGGTTGCCCCTGACGATATCGGAAAGCCCGGGCATCACCTTGCTGCGCTGGTCGTCGGAAAGCGTCGCCGTGATCACGCGCTGACGCTCGACGCCGGAGGATGCCTCGACCGGCTCGGTCAGATCGATATCGGCGGGAATACCGTCGATCTCGCCTTTTGCATCGAGCGTGATCTGTTTCGGATCACCGTTCAGCATACCGCTGACATTGCTGATCGTGCGGCCGGAAAACGGCTTGGCAAGATCGACGTCAGCGAGCTTCATGGCAGCCTTCCACTCGGCCGGCGGCGGGTTTTGCGACGACAGCAGCCCGAAATGCGCCTTCACATTCGCATCGATATGCCCCTTGAAATCGTCGGGCGTGAAACCGGCGCGCTGCAGCACCCGGATCGGCTTATAGGTCAGGAGTTCGCCGATGGCGTCGGCCGCTCCCGATACAGCAAGATCGATATCGGCCATCAGCGGTTTGTCGTAGGCGGAAGGTATGACGAACGTTCCCTGGCCGAGACCGACGGACCGGCCGGAAGGGAAATAGGACGTGCCGCTCTTGATCCCGATCGTCGCGACGGGGCCGATCAGGTCGAAATGCGCCGCCGTGTCGCGCAACGGCGGAATGTCGCCGGCGACGTTCATCCGCGCCCCCGCAATGTCGAAGCCGATGCGGATCTGGTTGGCGTCGAGCTTCAATCCCTTGCCGCCGGCAGCCTCATCCAGCCTGCCGAAGGGAATGAAGACTGAGATGGAAGCGTCGGTGACGGTGCCGCCGAAGAGGTTGCCATGCACCCAGGTGCGCACCTTCGGCGCCATCCAGAATGGCCAGAGCTGCTTGATCGCCGTCGTCTGCAACTGCGGCGACTGGCCGGCGAAACTGATCTCCGGCGATTTGTCGCCGAGCTTGACATGCAGCGATCCGAAAAGCGCGCCGAGCGGGCTGGAGACGGTCATGTTCGGAAACTGGAAGTCCCGGCCGGCGACCATGTAGCGCCCGGTCGCCTGAATGTCGAAGGAGAGCGGCTGCTCGCCGGAGCCGCTGGGGGCCGCCGTGCCGCCGCTGACGAGCAGGTCTATGCCGAAGCCCTTGCCGGCCTGCGGATCGAGCTTGTCGAGATCGATCAGCGCGCCGTTGAGGGGAAGCGTGGTCGCGCCGAACCGGATGCTCGATTTGCCGATCTCGAGTGTCTGCTTGGCGAAATCATAGGTCAGATTGATTTGCCCGCCGGACAGTTCCTGCGGATCGCCGTCGGCATAGATCAGCCCTGGATCGACGCCGATCGTCGCCGCGAGCGCCGGCTCGACGCCATCGCGCGCCCTGGTGGCCGACACCGTCAGGTCGGCAAAGGTATTGAGCCCCTGCCGGATCACGCCCTGATCATTGCGTTTGAGCGTAAAGGGCGTGAGGTCGGCATGCCTGAGCGTCGCCACCACCTTCGACACATGACCGTCCACTTTCTCGGCCAGCACGTCGATCTGCGCCACCTCGCCATTGAGCGCGACATCGCCGCTCAATTGCAGTGAGGACGGGCCGGCATGGGCAAAGACGAGATTGTCGACGACGAGCGAAAGCGGTCCGTTGGCGGTGTCGGCGAGCTTGATGTCGATGCCTGATATCCGCACCGAACTCGTCGAGCCGCGCGTGACGATGCTGTCGAACATGTCGAATTGCGAGAAGATCCTCTCCATCGCCGCCGGCATGGCGTCGATGCGCAGATCGTCGAGTTTGACGGGATTGCCGGAGGGCAGAAGCGCCGTATCGAGGGCGATATCCTCCGCCTCGATATCGGTGACGGCGATGTGGCCGCGGAAAAGCTGCAGCGGGTCGAGCGCCAGGCGCACCGAGCCCGTCGTCGACACGTGCTGGCCGCTCTCCTTGTCGATCATGTTGACGTCGCGCGCTTCCAGCGCCAGCCGCAGACCCGAGGTGAAGCGGATGACGGTGGAACCGACCTCGGCGCGGTAGCGTGGCCCGGCCGCGCCGTTCAGCGCCGCCTGCGCCTGCTGCGACAGCGGCTTGTCGAACATGCCGCTTTCGACGGTGAAGACGATGGCGGCGAGAATGAGGAGAATCAGTCCGAGAAATATCGACGTCAGCTTCGCCGTGCGCCGCATCGGCGAGCGCGGCGGCGGGCAATGGACGATGATCGGATCCTCGGCCTGGGCGGACGGCAAGCGGTCCAGCGCAACGATATCCTTCTTGCGAAACGTGACCTTTTCGCCGCGGATGGCTGACATGCGCCCTCGGGCTCTCCCTTAAATGAAGAATTGAACCCGGCCATGCTGGACGGGTTTCCGTCCAATATATAATTCGGGGAGAGAGTGTGTCATCCACAAACCCGGCAAAAGAAAGGTTTTCATAATGGCGGTTCCCGGCATCGGTGCCATGGCCCCTGATTTCAACCTCCCCCGCGATGGCGGCGGCCGTGTTTCGCTTGCCGAGTTCCACGGCAAACCGCTCGTGCTGTTCTTCTATCCCAAGGACGATACCACCGGCTGCACGGCCGAATCACTGGCTTTCACCGCGCTCGCGCCCGAGTTCGAAGCGGCAGGCGCTGCCGTCATCGGCATGTCGCCCGATTCGGCCGCCTGCCATGACAAATTCGTCAGGAAGCATCGCCTTGCCGTGGCGCTCGCCTCGGATGAGGAGAAGACCACGCTGCAGGCCTATGGCGTCTGGAAGGAAAAGAGCATGTACGGCCGCAACTTCATGGGCGTCGAGCGCACCACCTTCCTCATCCGCCAGGACGGCACCATCGCCACCATCTGGCAGAAGGTGAAGGTACAGGGCCATGCCGAGACCGTGCTCGAGGCGGTGAGGAACCTCGCCGCGTGACCGGAGAGCTGGCGATAACCTCGCTGCGCGGCGGCGCGATCGATGCCATCCGCGCCGCCGATCTCGACCGCAAGACGGCGCTTGCGCAGGAAAGCGCCACCCGCTGGTTTGCCCGCCGGGTGTCGCTGCGCTCGCCGCTCGACGCCACGCTGCCCGAAAGGCCGGGCCGGCCGGAAAAACCGGTGCTGACGCCGCCGACCCAGGTGGAGAAGCGCTCGCTGCATACGCTGAAAGGCCGTATTGCCCTGCTCCATGCCATCGCCCATATCGAGCTCAACGCCGTCGATCTGGCGCTCGATATCGTCGCGCGATTCGCCAGCGAACAGGTGCCGAATTCCTTTTTCGATGGCTGGATGCAGGTCGCTTTCGAGGAGGCGAAGCACTTCCGCATGGTGCGCGCCCGGCTGAACGATCTCGGCGCCGATTACGGCGATCTGCCCGCTCACGACGGGCTCTGGCAAGCCGCCCATTCCACCCGCAACGATCTCACGGCGAGGCTCGCCGTCGTGCCGCTGATTCTCGAAGCCCGCGGTCTCGACGTCACGCCGTCGCTGCAGGCGAAGATGCGCGAGACCGGCGATCTCGAAAGCGCCGCGGTCCTCGATGTCATCTACAACGACGAGAAAGGCCATGTCGCCGTCGGCGCCAAATGGTTCCGCTTTCTCTGCGCCCGCGAGAAACGCGATCCGGCAAAAGCCTTCCAGGAGCTGGTGCGCGCGAATTTTCGCGGACCGTTGAAGCCGCCCTTCAACGATCTCGCCCGCGCCGAGGCCGGGCTGACGCCATCCTTCTACCGCTCGCTGGCATCGATCAGCCACGCCTGACGTGATTGATTTTCTAACGTAATCGGCGACGGCGAAAGCATTCATTAACCATAAACGTGTCTAATTTTCCGAAAGAGGCGTAGAGCATCAATCGGGAGAGCCTGCGTGAACAGCGGACATCAGCACCGGGTATTCGGCAAGCGGGCGCAGGAACATATTCTCATCCTGGCAAGCGGTGACAAGGTCCGCCACATGACGGTACGGCCGTGGATGGGCGCCCTTGCCTTCTGCTTCGTCGGCGTCTTCTCGATCGGCTATCTCCTGGCGACATCCTATCTCGTGCTGCGCGACGACCTGATCGGCGCGACCATGGCCCGCCAGGCCCGCATGCAGCACGACTATGAAGACCGCATCGCCGCGCTCCGCGCCCAGGTCGACCGTATCACGTCGCGCCAGCTTCTCGACCAGCAGGTGGTGGAAGACAAAGTCGACAAGCTGATGGAGCAGCAGATGGCGCTCACATCACGCCACGGCAAGCTCGACAACCTGCTCGACCGGGCCGAAAGCTCCGGGCTGACGGATAAGGACAGCGCCCCATCCGCGCCGTCTTCGCCCGTGCAATCCTATGCGCCCGCCATCAAGGACAAGCGCGCTTCGCTTGACCGTGGTGGCATCGAGGCGATCGAGAAGCAGCTGGCGAGCGGCGCACCGGCCGACGCCACGCCCGACAATACGACGCTTGCCTACGTGCCGGCCACCGAGACCGTCGGGGATCGCGCCGACCGCATCTTCTCCAAGGTGACGCTGTCGCTGAAGGATGTCGAACAGGACCAGCGCAACCGCGTCGAGCAACTGACGAGCGACGCCGGCAACGCCGCCAACGCCATCGAGAGCGTACTGACCCGCTTCAAGATCCCCATGCCCGAGGCGGCTGCCAAGCAAGACGACGAGGATGACAGCGCCGTCGGCGGCCCCTATGTCGAGCCGGAGAGCAATGACGAGTTCAACAATTCGCTGGTCGCCCTCGACGGCGCGCTGACGAGGCTCGAAGCCGTGCGCAGCACTGCCGAATCCCTGCCCTTCCGCAATCCCGCCGTCGGCAAGGAAGTGACGAGCCCCTTCGGCAACCGGCGCGATCCTTTCCTCGGCCGTTTGGCGCTCCATTCCGGCATCGACTTCCGTTTTGCGCCGGGCGAAAAGATCCGCCCGACGGCGCCGGGCAAGGTGATATCAGCCGGCTGGACAGGCGGTTACGGCAACATGGTCGAGATCGACCATGGCAACGGCATATCGACGCGTTACGGTCACATGTCCGAGGTCCTGGTCAGGGTGGGCGATACTGTCGGCCGAAGCGACGTCATCGGCCTTGCCGGCAGCACCGGCCGTTCGACGGGCACGCATCTGCATTATGAAGTGCGCCAGAATGGCCGGGCCATCGATCCAGTATATTTCATGAATGCCGGCCTTAAACTCGCCACCTATATCAAGTAATACCCGCCCGGTAACCAAAGCTTCACTCTGCATGGGGTGCGGCCTCTCTATTTCTTGACTTGCCGGCCATTCGGGGCTATGTCGCGCTGCATTGCGGCATGCAATCCCGCCGACTCGCTCAGAGCTCGGCCGAACCGGAACGGAAACAGTTTTCCCTTTGACGACATTCGCTGACCTTGGCTTGAGCCAAAAAGTGCTATCGGCCGTTGCCGATGCGGGCTATTCGATCCCCACGCCTATTCAGGCGGGAGCCATTCCTTTTGCGCTCGAACGCCGCGATATTTGCGGCATCGCGCAGACCGGCACCGGCAAGACGGCATCCTTCGTTCTGCCGATGTTGTCGCTTCTGGAAAAGGGCCGCGCCCGCGCGCGCATGCCCCGGACGCTGATCCTCGAGCCGACGCGCGAACTCGCCGCTCAGGTCGCCGAGAATTTCGAGAAATACGGTAAGAACCACCGCCTCAACGTCGCCCTGCTGATCGGCGGCGTTTCCTTCGAGGACCAGGATCGCAAGCTCGAGCGCGGCGCTGACGTGCTGATCTGCACACCCGGCCGCCTGCTCGATCATTTCGAGCGCGGCAAGCTGCTGATGAGCGGCGTCGAGATCCTCGTCATCGACGAGGCCGACCGCATGCTCGACATGGGCTTCATTCCCGATATCGAGCGCATCGCCAAGCTCATCCCCTTCACCCGGCAGACGCTGTTCTTCTCGGCCACCATGCCGCCGGAGATCCAGAAGCTCGCCGATCGCTTCCTGCAGAATCCGGAGCGCATCGAAGTGGCAAAGCCCGCTTCGGCCGCAAAGACCGTGACGCAGCGTTTCGTCGCCTCTCACAGCAAGGACTATGAGAAGCGCGCGGTTCTGCGTGAACTCGTTCGCGCCCAGACCGAGTTGAAGAATGCCATCATCTTCTGCAACCGCAAGAAGGATGTGGCCGATCTTTTCCGTTCGCTCGAGCGCCACGGCTTCTCCGTCGGCGCCCTGCATGGCGACATGGACCAGCGGTCCCGCACGACGATGCTGCAGAACTTCCGTGACGGAAATCTCCAGCTTCTGGTCGCCTCCGACGTCGCTGCTCGCGGCCTCGATATTCCCGATGTCAGCCACGTCTTCAATTTCGACGTGCCGATCCATTCGGAAGATTACGTCCACCGCATCGGCCGCACCGGCCGCGCCGGCCGCTCGGGCGCCGCGTTCACCCTCGTTACGAAGCGCGACACGAAATTCGTCGACGCGATCGAAAAGCTGATCGGCGAAAATGTCGAATGGCTGAACGGCGACCTGACCTCGCTGCCGCCAGTGGAAGAAGGCAAAGACAGCGACCGTCCGCGCCGCAACGGGCGTGACCGTGGCGACAAGGATCGCGGTCGCGGACGCGGCAAGCACAATGGTGCGAGTCATAAATCTGATAACGACATACAGGATAATGACGTTCAAGTGATCGCAGCAGCACCAGCAAGGGCCGAAGTCGTGAAAAACGAGCGCAAAGCAGAGCAGAAGCCGCAAAACAATGCGCGCAACAACCGGCCTTACCCGGCAAACGATGACAGCCGCGACCGCCGCCGTCATCGCGATCACGACGACGGCCCGACCCCGGTCGGCTTCGGCGACGATATCCCCGCCTTCATGCTGATCGCCGGCAGCGCCAAGGTCTGAGCATCCGATGGGCAAGCCCGGTCTCGATTTTCCGGGCTTCGGCGTCGGCCTGGTGATTCTGCGCGACGCCAAGGTTCTGCTTTACAAACGTGTGAAAGCGCCGGAAGCCGGCTATTGGAACATTGTCGGCGGCAAGGTCGATCACATGGAGCCGGCCGAGCAAGCGGCGCGCCGCGAGGCCGAAGAAGAAACCGGCCTCAAAATCGGACGGATCGAGCGAATCGGCATGACCGAACAGATCATCGATACCGACCGCCAGCACTGGATTTCACTTCTCTATCTCGCCTGCGACGTCGAGGGCGAGCCGCAATTGACCGAACCCGAAAAGCTTTCCGATTTCGGCTGGTTTGCCCTGACGGATTTGCCGCAACCGCTGTCGGCTTTCACCAAGGCGGCGATAGCGGCTTTGCCGGCCGCCGATGCTAGGATTTTGGCTGCAAGCGGGGAAACGTGAAATCCCAGAAGCTCGTTGCCTCGAATGTCCAGTTGAATTGAGGAACGAAGCGTTGATCGGCTGCCCCTATGACGGCTTCGACAAGGAGCTGCGCATCGAGCAGCTTCTGATTGACCGCATTTGCGCGCAGCACGGCCAGCACCTCTAATGCCCGGACTTCATCCGAAATGGATGACATCGCCAGCTGCCTGTAGGTCCGCTCCTTGAAGAAGATCGCCTTGGCAGCCGCCAGCAGCTGGTCATGCTCGGAAGCCGTGATCAACGAGAGATGCAAGCATCTCGAAAGGGTCGCACGGACATTGACGAGAGGTTCGCTGAGGGGAAGGAAACCCATTTCAGCCGGCGCGTGGGATTGTGCGACATCGGCGTCGTTCTCCAGGGCGCCGCTCATGTAGCTGTCGAAGATTTCACCGATACCCACCATGCCGAATGCGGCACATTCCGTCGCCCTCAAAGCCCCCATGCTTGCGGCCCCGAAGATGTGAACGCCTTGGGCCAGCCCAAACAGGATTTCCTTATGCCAGATGGCGGGAACGTATTCATAAACCCCGTCGATAAGCCCGATGACGGTAACGCCATCCTGAATGGCTTTATGAAAATCTCCCTGCCTGGCGGGCGGACGCAGCTGGTAGTCTGCGTTTGACGGCAGATGTGCGCCATAGAGCGTGGGACCTGCGAAGATCACCTTCATCTTGATTTCATGATCCTCTTCAGCGCGCGGGGTCCGAACCTTCGCTTGCGTCTCCCATCTGGATTTTCCAGCTCAGGAACCAGGACTTTCGCAACGCTGAAATCATTCTCTCCCGGATTGAGGTGGACGACGATTGCCGACTTCACTCCCACCGCTTTCAGCTTGCCGATGACGCCCTGCAGCATGTCGTTCAGCGTTCCCACCATCACATTCTGCGGCGGAGTATAGCTGTTCGGTTCCAGGAGGAGCGCGTCATGCAGGTGGTCTGGAAGCGGCCGCGCAAATGTGTCGGGATGGATGTCGTCACGGGCGCCGCTGATATAGGTCAGCCGCGACTGGGCCGCTTCGGTGACGGCCCTTATCGCTGCGCGTACCGGATTCGGATGCGCCCCGGCTCCATATGTCACCTCGATATAGCGTAATGCAATTTCGGACGGCGCGGTTGGGGCCATGAAGGCTTCGAAGCAGGGAACGCCGACATCGCTTGTCGTGTCGAACATCTGAAGCCGAAAACCGGCATCGCGTACCCGCTGGGCAAGGCCGCTGAGAACAGGATCGCCAATCGAATCGACATCGATGCAGCGACTTCCTTTCTCCTCCTTCGAAGAGAACTGCGAGAGCACTTCGGCATCGCGCTCAATGCGCTCCAGCAAGCCGTGGAAAGTCGCTTCCATGAGTATGTTGCCGGACGCCAGACCATCGGATGACTGCCAGAATCTGTTCGCTCTCGTATCGTCCAGCACGACGGCTTCACGAGGAACCCAAACATCATGTTCGGCGATCAGGTCATATCCCGACATCCAGGCAATCGTCTCGTCGGGCTGTATTTCGTGCCCGCCAGCCGAAAGAAGGCCGGCCAGAGGATCGGCTGAAAAACCTTCGAATGCCAATTGCCGAATGCTTGTCAGCCGGGCCTCGATTTGCGGATTTCCGGCGACAGCTCGCTCCAAGGCCTCCATGGCCGCCGACACCTTGGCGTCTATGTCGTAAATCCCCTTACCTTGATTGATGACGATGGAGCGTGAATTGGGCGCAATGGCGTTCCAGACGGGAATGCCGATCCTGTCGAGATCCGTCAGGCGAGCAAGGCGTGTTATTCCATGCCTGGAAAGCGATGGCGCAATACGCGCCATCGTCTCGTTCGGAGAACAACTGCGATCTGAGTAAGACGTCAACGGCTCGTCAGACATCATGCGGCTCGACCGAAACCGGACCGGACTGCGAACATTTCGCGGCCCGCGACCGGTCGATCATTCCACGCGCAGCCTACCTGAAAGGGCGACGTCCTTCGGTTCCGAGCGGACCGCGACATTTATCTCGGAGTTTTGTAGTAATGCCCTGAGAAGGCGCCGTCTTTCGGCTCAAAGGCTACAGCGACGTCCACATCGGGGGTTTTGTAGTAATGACCGGAGAAGGCGACCTCCTTCCGTTCGAAGCCGACGGCGACGTCAAGATCCGTTTCAAATTTATCGGCGTTGTCGCGGGCGGAGATATAATCTTCGCGGTTACCGTCCATCGCGGTGACGGTGCCTGCCTCGAAGTCGACCAGCCAAAGACCGGCTTCACCTTTTACGCCCAGAATCATCATTTTAGACATGCAATTTCTCCTCTAAGGGGATGGCATCAAATAGACTGGAACAATAAGAAATACGGCATTGACGGCGCACCATATCATTGCGCCGTGCGATTACAAAGCGCCGCCGAATGTGTGAAATTACCAAGGCAAAATGCCGCGGGAAGGCGTAATAGGCGGCCACGGATGGAGTAGTCATTCAGCGCGCAGCGCTGCCTCATAGGCAAGCCGCACCCATTTCGCCATCAGATCGGGATCGTCGTAGGCCTCTTCGGGGATCGACCAGTAGGGCATTTTCACGGGCTTGCCCTTCTTGCCCTCATAGGCCCATTGCGTGGCCCCGGCGGCGGCAAACTCCGGGGCGGTCGTCTCGTCGGCTTTCAGCAGCATCTCGTCGCGCACTTCGACGGCGATGATCCGCCCGAGATGATAGATGCCCTTGCCGCCGAACATGCGCTTGATCGTGACCGGCCCGAGCCCCTGAAACATTTCCTCGATCCCGGCATTGTCCATGCTCTATCCCCTCGAAATCCAGGCCGTTCCTATCAGAGCGTATGATAATCCCGGTTCATATAGATGAGCGCCGGGTGCTTTTCGCTGAAGCGGACGGCGGCGACCTCACCGAAGATGACATTGTGCGTCGGCATTTCCTTGATGTCGGTCACACGGCAATCGAAGGCGGCCAGCGCATCGGCAAGAACCGGCGCGCCGGTGAGGAGCGTGTCGAAACGGGCGCTTGCGAAACGGTCGTGATCGGCAAGCGCCGTGCGGCCGGAAAAGGCGTCGGCAACGCCCTGATGCTGGGCGCCGAGCGTATTGAGCACGAAGATGCCGCTGCGGAAGAAGATCTCGTTCTTCGGGTTGGTGTTGTTGAGGCAGATCAGCACCGATGCGGGATTGTCCGAAACCGAGCAGGCGGCGGTAATGGTGACGCCGCGGCGCATACCCTCCATCGCCGTGGTCACAAGTTGCACATGGCCGGCATAACGGCTCATGGCATCGCGATAAAGGCCAGGGTCGATATGCTGCCTGTTCAACACCTGCTTCTCCCGTCCGCTTTTATGCCTGGTTCGTCTTGCTATCGCGCCAATATGGCGAGCATCGGTTACGTTTTCTACAATAGGATCAGTGAAAAGCACCGTGTTGCGCTTGTTTTTCTTTGACGATCGCGGCCTTGCGGATAAAAGGGCATGGACGATGGCTAGGGATCTCCGCCTTTCATGATCAACCTGCGTGGCATAGCAGCCTTTCTGGCGCTGCTGGTAGCGGCGGCGCAAGGCCATGCGGCCGGCGTGACGATCGGCGTCGTCGCTCCCCAGGGCGGCCCGCTCGCGCTTCTCGGCGCACAGATCGCCGCCGGCGCCGGTTTCGAGATCCAGCAATCCGGAAATACGCTCGTCGCCATCAATGAGACCTGCGAGGACAATAGCGGCGCGGCGGTTGCCGATGCGCTCGTCAATGCCAAGGTTCAGGTAGCCGTCGGCTTTCTCTGCAGCGAGACGCTGGAAGACGCGTTGCCGAAGCTGAAGGACGCCAATATTGTCGCGATCACCGTCTCGGTACGTTCACGCATCCTGATGGAGGATGCGCTGAAAAACGGCTGGCCGCTCTTCCGCCTTGCGCCCGCCGACGGCGCCGAAGCGGCAAAGATCATCGAGGTGATCCTCAAGAACTGGGCGGCAGACCCGATCGCCCTGATCGAGGACGGCACCATCCATGGCCGCGAACTGACGGAAGCCGTGCGCAACGCGCTGGAGCAGAACGGCCTGAAGCCTGTTTTCACCGACACCTATCGCCCGGGCCAGGAGCAGCAGATCGCTCTCGTGCGCCGCCTGAAACGGGCCGGCGCCACCAGGGTCTTCATCGGCGGCGACCGCAACGACGTCTCCGTCATCGCCCGCGATGCCAAGGCGGAGAACATCCCGCTCTCCATTCTCGGCGGCGATGCCATGCGCGCCGCCAATCAGCCGCTGCCGCTCACGGACGGCGTGCGCGCCGTCACGCTGCCCGAATATGCAGTGCTGCCGGAAGGCGCGGCTGCGGCCGAGGCCCTGCGTGCCAAGGGCGTCGAACCGGAAGGTTATATCCTGCCCTCGATGGCGGCAGCCCTCATCGCCGGCCAGGCTGCGCAAGCCGCCGCCCAGGCGGGCAAGCCGCTCCAGGAGACGCTTGCCGGCACCACATTCCAGACGCCGATCGGCGTCGTCGCCTTCACCGGCGGGCATGAACTTTCGCAAAATCCCTACCGTTTGCTCGAATGGCGAGGCAGCGGCTTTTTTCCACCTGCCGCGCCGACGCAATAAGCACGCCGCGAGCCTTGAATTCGGGCGCCGCGGTCATGGCGCCTCCTACGGAGTGAGAACCTGATGACGCTGCCCATTCGCATTGCCCCTTCGATCCTCGCGGCGGATTTCGCCAGGCTCGGCGAGGAGGTGCGCGACGTGACGGCCGCCGGCGCCGACTGGATCCATCTCGACGTCATGGACGGCCATTTCGTGCCCAACATCTCCTTCGGTCCCGATGTCATCAAGTCGCTGCGCTCCTATACATCGGCCACTTTCGACTGCCACCTGATGATCTCGCCGGTCGACGACTATCTCGAAGCCTTCGCCAAGGCCGGCTGCGACCGCATCACCGTCCATGCCGAATCCGGGCCGCATCTGCACCGCTCGCTGCAAACCGTCCGCAATCTCGGCAAGAAGGTCGGGGTGACGATCAATCCGGCAACGCCGCTCAGCGCCATCGAGAACGTGCTCGATGATATCGACCTCATCCTGATCATGTCGGTCAATCCCGGATTCGGCGGCCAGAAATTCATTCCGGCGATGACGGCCAAGATCGCCGCCGCAAAGTCACTGATCGGTGACCGCCCGATCGAACTCGAGGTCGACGGCGGCGTCACGGTGGAAACGGCGCCTGATATCGCCCGCGCCGGCGCCAACGTCCTCGTTGCCGGATCGGCGATTTTCAAGGGCGATACAGTCGAGGATTACCGCAAGACCGTCGCCGGTCTGCGTCAGGCAGCCGAAGGGGCACGAGGATGAAGAAGCGTCTGATGATGGGCGGCATGCTTGCCGCCGCGATTGCCGGCCTCCCCGGCATATCACTAGCCGGAGACATCGCCAGCATCCAGCCGATCGGCTTTTCCGCCGACGGCAAGGTCTTCGCATTTCAGGAATTCGGCATCGAGGGTGACGGCAACGCCCCCTACTCCAACACCTATTTCATCGATACCGAAAACGGCCAGTATCTCGAAGGCACGCCTTTCCGCACTGAACTGACCGAGAAGGACGCCAATCTCTCCAAGGCGCGGCGGCAGAACCTGACGGCGGCGCGCGGCCAGATGGACAAATACGATCTCCTGACCAATCCCGGCCTGATCGCCGCGTTCAATCCGCCGACCGAGCTCGGCTCCCCCTCGAAGACGCTTCGCTACACGACGCTTGCGACCGACGGACCGCCGAAATCGCCCTATACGCTCTCGCTTGGCGAGATGCCGATGCCGACGCCGAAGGATTGCGCCGCGGTCGATAAGCGCGTCATCGGCTTCAGCCTGCAGATGATCGAGAAGGAAGGCGCCCCGAACCGGCAGGCGGCCCGCCAGGCCACCACTGTCCCGGCCGAGCGCGTATGTTCGGTGGAATACCGGATCGGCGGCGCGATGGTCTACCAGCCGGAAGGTGGAAACCCGGTTCACGTCGCTCTCGTCCTGGCCTTCGATGCCGAGAGGAACGGACGCTGGATCGCCGTTCCTGTCCATCCCTGAGCGAGGATCGCCCCAGGATGGATCGCCTTCGGGCGGCAAAGCCGCCCTACTCCGATCTCTTTGTCGGTGCATTGCTCTGGGGCATGCAGATGCTGGCTGCCGCCATGCTCGGCCTCTATCTCCGCAACGGCCTGCAGACCAGCCGGCTTGCCGAGGTCGCAGCACTCTATTTCCTCGGCGGCCTGCTCTCCTGGCCCTTCGCCCTGCCGGTCGCCCGCTTCCTTGCCTATAACAGGCCGCCGGAAGCGCGGTTCGCCGCCTTTTTCGTGACGCTGACGGCGGCTACGATCCTGGTGACCGCCTTCCTCTTCGCCATGGAATACCGGATCTTCTATTCGCGCTGGCACGCACCCTTCGGCAGCATCGTCTGGGCCTTCCAGTTCGTCTTTACCAGCATCAGCGCCGTCTACCAGTTCCTGGTGATCGGCCTTCGCCTTTTCCTGCCGCTCGGCCTCGTCTGCCTTGTCGCAAGCAGTTATCATCTTGCCAAACGCATGCGTTGAGATTGCCGCCCGTCTTTGCTACAGGGGCGCTAAAGCAATTTCAGCAAAAGTGCCCAGCGGTTTTGCGTCCGAAATTGCGTAAAACCAAATCTTCGACGCTTAAACCTCTTGAAGTGAAGGCAGCCGCCCATGATCCCGCGTTACTCCCGGCCCGAAATGGTCGCCATCTGGTCTCCCGAAACCAAGTTCCGCATCTGGTTCGAGATCGAGGCGCATGCCTGCGACGCGCTGGCGGAACTCGGCGTCATCCCGAAATCGGCGGCAAAAACGATCTGGGAAAGAGGCGGCGCGGCCACCTTCGACGTCGCCCGCATCGACGAGATCGAGGCCGTCACCAAACATGACGTCATTGCCTTCCTCACCCACCTCGCCGAAATCGTCGGCCCGGATGCGCGCTTCGTCCACCAGGGCATGACCTCATCAGACGTGCTCGACACTTGCTTCAACGTTCAGCTGGTGCGCGCCACCGATATCCTCATTGCCGATCTCGACCGGCTGCTCACGGCGCTGAAAACCCGCGCCTTCGAACACAAGGACACCGTCACCATCGGCCGCTCGCACGGCATCCACGCCGAGCCCACCACCTTCGGCGTCAAGCTGGCGCTCGCCTATGCCGAATTTGAGCGCTGCCGCCAGCGTCTCGTCGCCGCCCGCGAGGAAGTCGCGACCTGCGCCATCTCGGGCGCCGTCGGCACCTTCGCCAATATCGATCCGCGCGTCGAGGAACATGTCGCCGAGGCCCTTGGCCTGAAGGCCGAGCCGGTCTCGACCCAGGTCATCCCGCGCGACCGCCACGCCATGTATTTCGCCACCCTCGGCGTCGTCGCCTCCTCGATCGAGCGGCTCGCGACCGAGATCCGCCACCTGCAGCGCACCGAGGTGCTGGAAGCCGAGGAATATTTCTCGCCCGGCCAGAAGGGCTCCTCGGCGATGCCCCACAAGCGCAATCCGGTCCTGACCGAAAACCTGACCGGCCTCGCCCGCATGGTCCGCTCCTACGCCATGCCGGCCATGGAAAACGTCGCCCTCTGGCACGAGCGCGATATCTCCCACTCCTCGGTCGAACGCATAATCGGCCCGGACGCCACCGTCACGCTCGACTTCGCCCTCTCGCGTCTCGCCGGCGTCATCGAAAAGCTGCTGGTTTACCCTGAGAACATGGAGAAGAACCTCAACAAGTTCCGCGGCCTCGTCCACTCCCAGCGTGTCCTCCTGGCGCTCACCCAGGCCGGCACCTCCCGCGAGGACGCTTACCGCCTCGTCCAGCGCAATGCGATGAAGGTGTGGGAACAGGGCAAGGATTTTCTGGAAGAGCTGTTGGCCGATGCCGAGGTCCGTGCCGCGCTTTCGGAAGAGGATATCCGGGAGAAGTTTGATCTCGGTTATCACACCAAGCATGTCGACACGATCTTCCGGCGTGTCTTTGGCAAGGCGTGAGCGGGTTCGGGAATCAACAATATGGCGACGCCCCCTAAGGGCGTCGTTTTCATATCTGCCTGCGCAAAGAACTGCCACAGGAGCACACGGCATAAAACCGCTCGCTATTTTCCGCGCGTACAATAAATTACAAAACACATAAGGCACCGCAGGGGATAACGCGTGGCTTCGTTAGAAAATCATCTGGATACCTATGGGGCAATCACCCCCATAGCAGTCCTATCCTTAGCCATAATTTTTCTAGTCACAACAGAAGTGAAAGAGCTTATATTTTACAAGAAAAATAAATGGGATTTTGAATTAGATAGTAAAATCGGATCAAAGATGTACAAAAGAGAGTCAGCCGAGGAAGAAGATATTATCCCAAATAGATCTAGAGTTTTATATACGATGCCATTGCTTATTTTATTGTTTTTAATGCTGCTGATTGCGTTTGCCGCAATTCTTTTTTCGCAGTAAATTTCGATTTTATTTAATAACGGGCCCCCTCTTCGGCGTCTCCGCCTTCTCCACCTCCGCCGTCCTGCAAGCCTCCGCCCCGGCCCTGCCCTCGGCCGCTTTGGCCACAAGCTGATCGAGCCGTTTCAGCTCCTCTTCATCAAGGTGCTCGATGCCGATGAAGCGGTTCTCGGCGTGGCTCGTCAGGATGATTTCGTTGAGCTTGGCCTGGATCGCTCGCGTATCGCGCGTCTGGGCGTTCTGCAGCACGAAGACCATCAGGAAGGTGATGATCGTCGTGCCGGTGTTGATAATCAGCTGCCAGGTTTCGGAATAGCCGAAGAAGGGGCCGAGCGCCGCCCAAATGACGACGACCGCCAGCGCCAGGATGAAGACGACGGGCTTGCCCGCCCATTCCGATGCCTTGGTTGCGAAACGGGCAAACAGATGCTTCATCGTCACGTCTGAAATCCTCCTCGAAGTCTACGCTAAAAACGCCGAGGCAGGTTCGAATGTTCCCCTGGGGGACCTCAGCCAAGCTGAGATCCCGGGAGAAAAGCCGTGGTCACACGGCTTGGCGAGCAACCAGCTTGCGATAGAGATGCCAGGTCGCATGGCCGAGGATCGGAATGACGACGGCAAGGCCGGCAAAGACCGGGATCGTGCCGATGACGAGGAGTGCTGCGACGATCAGGCCCCAGAGCAGCACCGGCACCGGGTTGGCGACCGTCGCGCGGATCGAGGTCACGACGGCGGCAACGGCTCCGACGTCGCGGTCGAGCAGAAGCGGAAAGGTGATGACGGATATCGCCAGCACGACGAGCGCGAAGAGGAAGCCGATGAGATTGCCCCAGATGATCAGCTGCAGGCCTTGTGCCGTGCCGAAGACCTGGCGGGTGAAATCCGCCATGGTGCGCGGAAACACGTCGCCGAGCAGGTTGCCGTAGAGTGTCTGCGCCGTCACCAGCCAGACGACGAAGAGGCCGAAGAGCATCAGCCCGACCGCGACGATCGACGGCAGCGCCGGCGAATGGCGCACATCGAGCGCATGCGTCCAAGAGGTGTCGAGACCCTCTTCGCGGCGGCGGCTGATCTCATAGAGACCGATCGCCGCGATCGGGCCGATCAGCACGAAACCGGACATCAGCGGAAAGACCATCGGCAAAAGGTTGGCGCCAGAGGTCCATAGCGTCAGGAAGACGCCGGCGATCGGATACATCAGGCATAGGAACACGTAATGGGAAGGCTTCTCACTAAAATCGTCGAGCCCGCGCTTCAGCGCGTCGAAGACGTCGGCGATACTGATGCGATTGACCACGGGCCACGAGATGTTTTCGCTGGCACCCGTCATGACATGAAATGCCGCCATGGCTTTCTCCTCCTCAGCCGAGATCGGTCGGCGGCGGACAAGCATCGGCGGCAAGCCGATACGAAATCCGCAACCGGCACTCACACTATATAGCAAGTTTCGGCGCCCGTGTCGCTCTCTCCCTTGGAGTGCCTCTTGACATCTCGGCCGAGCTTTCTCACATCGGCGGCACTATGAAAGCCTCAGACGCAGATATTCTCATCATCCCCGGCTATACCAATTCAGGCCCCGGCCATTGGCAGAGCCGCTGGGAGGCAAAGCTCAGCACGGCGCGGCGCGTCGAACAGGCCGAATGGACGAAGCCGGTCCGTGAAGACTGGATCGCCCGCATCGCCGAGGAAGTGAACGCTTCCACGCGCCCCGTCGTCCTCGTCGCCCACTCGCTCGGCGTCCCATCGGCGATCCATGCTATTCCGCATTTCCGCAATCGGGTGGCCGGCGCCTTCCTCGTCGCCCCTCCCGATGTCGCCAATCCGGATATCCGCCCGAAACATCTGATGACGTTCGGCCCCTATCCGCGCGATCCGCTGCCCTTCCCCTCGATCACGGTGGCCAGCCGCAACGATCCGTTCGGCAGCTACGAGCATGCCGACGATATCGCCAGCAGCTGGGGCTCCTTCCTCGTCGATGCCGGCGAGGCCGGTCATATCAACGCCGATTCCGGTCATGGCCCCTGGCCCGAAGGGACCATGGTCTTTGCTCAGTTCCTCAGTCGGCTCTCCATCTGATTGAGGAAAACTTGCCAACTCGCTAATTGAGTGATTGCTTTTCTAAGTCTTTCTTAATGGAATGACCGCAGACTGCGTCGAACGAAATGAGTGAGAATGCCCGTGAAGAAAGCCCATCCAGAGGCCGATGATCCGCATGGCGATGCCGCAGCGGCAGAGGCAGGCGTCGGCAACGGGACGGCGGTGGACGATTCCGATCTGGCCGAACGGGAGAGCCGCTGGAACTATGCGCTCGTCGGCTCCAGCCTCGGGGTCTGGGATCACAATTACCGTCTCGACCGGAAGTATTATTCCGAAACGTGGAAGACGATGCGCGGCATGGCGCCGGACGAAGAAGCCGCCGGGGACTACGACGCCTGGCTGCAGCTCGTCCATCCCGATGATCGCGATTTCGTCGTCCATGCCATCGATCGGCAGAATGCCGGCGACCCCGACTATCAGATCTTCGAGTATCGCGAGCGCCACAGGGATGGCCGCTGGATCTGGATCGAATGCCGCGGCGCCTGCGTGGAATGGGACGAGGCCGGCGTTCCCACGCGCATCGTCGGCACCGACACCGATATCACCGCCCGCAAACAGGCCGAGGAGACGCTGTCGCGCCTCTCGCGCCGGCTGGATCTGGCGCTCGATATTTCCCGCATCGGCGTCTTCGAGGCCGATATCGAGGAGAACATGGTCGAGTGGGACGAACGGCTCATGGCCATTTACGGGCTGAAGGGCATTTCGCGCCGGAACGCCGGCGAGATCTGGGCGAAAAGCCTGCATCCCGATGATCGCGAGCGCGTGCTCGGCCTGGTCGACCGCAGCGTCGCGAGCGGCAGCAATTTTCAGCAGGAATACCGTATCATCCGCGGCGATGGCACCGAGCGCATCATCCGCGCCAGCTCCGCCTATTTCATCGACGGCAACGGCCGCCGCAAAGTGGTCGGCGCCAATTGGGATGTGACCGAGGAAGTCGCGCTGCGCAACGAACTGCAGCGCGCCAAGGATCTGGCCGAGGCGCGCAACCGCGAGCTCGAGGCCGCCAAGGCGAGCATCGAGCACCTGGCCCTGCACGACTACCTCACCGGCCTGCCGAACCGACGTTATCTCGACAAGATGCTGGACGAACGCTCGGCCGAATGCCGTGCAAAAGGCCTGGCGCTGGCCATCCTGCATATCGATCTCGATCGCTTCAAGCAGATCAACGACACACTCGGCCACCGGGCCGGCGACGCCATGCTGAGGCATGTCGCGGGCGTGCTGCGGAATTCCGTCCGCGCTGCCGATTTCGTCGCCCGGATCGGCGGTGACGAATTCGTCATCCTCTGCGCCGTCGATGCGGCCTCGAAGAAGGTCGTCGGCCTTGCCGAGCGCGTCATCCGTGAATTGCGCAAACCTGTCAGATATGAAGGGCACGACTGCCGCTTCGGCGCCAGCGTCGGCATCGCCGTCGACAGCGGGCCGGAGCTCGACGCCAAGCAGATGCTGCTCGATGCCGATATCGCGCTCTATCGGGCCAAGGGTCTCGGCCGCAATCGTTTCGAATTCTTCTCGGCATCGGACCGCCGCGACATCGTCTCCGCCAAGCAGCTTGCCGACGAGATCCTGATCGGCCTGGAGCGCAATGAATTCGTGCCATTCTATCAGCTGCAGTTCGATGCCCGCACGCTCGATGTCACAGGTGTCGAAACCCTTGCCCGCTGGCAGCATCCGGCGCACGGGCTGCTGACGCCCGACCGTTTCCTCGACATCGCCGAAGATCTCGACGTCGTCTCGACCATCGACGCCCTGATCCTGGAGAAGGCCCTCGCCGACCGTAAAGCCTGGCTCGCCGATGGGCTGCCGGTCCCGAAAATATCGGTCAACGTCTCCGCCAGACGGCTCGCCGATCCCGATCTCGGCAAGAAGCTTCGCGCCCTGAAGATCCCGCCCGGCACCATCTCCTTCGAATTGCTGGAATCGATCTCGCTCGACGATTGTGACGAGGCGGTAACGACAAACCTGAAAAAGCTGCGCAAGCTCGGCATCGACATCCAGATCGACGATTTCGGCACCGGCCACGCCTCGATCGTCAGCCTGCTGCGCCTGAGCCCGAAGACGCTGAAGATCGACAAGGAGCTGATCCGGATGCTGCCGCAATCGGCCGAGCAGCGCAAACTCGTAGGCTCCATCATCGACATCGGCCGCTCGCTTGATATCCTCGTCATCGCCGAGGGTGTGGAGACGGCGGACCATATCCGCATTCTCGAAGAACTCGACTGCGATATGCTGCAGGGTTATGCGCTCGCCCGGCCGATACCGGCCATGCAGATCCCCTCCTTCATCCGCGCCGGAAGCTGGCGCCACGGGGAAAACGCAGCCCGCATCGCGCGGGCTGAGCTTCGCCGCGCGCTTACCGGCAGGGCCGCCAAATAAAAAACCGGTATAAGCGTCCCGCCATTTCGCCTTCATTCCACCGTAGAGGAAAAGACGCTAAACTCGTCTCGCGAATTCATTCGATTCTCTTGGCGGCCTTCCGTAAAATCCGGAAGCCGGAGCCATGAAAATCTGAAACCGGGGAAGGAGCGACAGGCGGATTGTGAAACACTCTCTTTTCCTTTAAGGGGACGCCAAGAGATCGATCCACTCGCGCTATCCCAAGAGCGCCAACAACAGAGAATAACCACGATGAACCGTCGCCGCCGTATCTACGAGGGCAAGGCAAAGATTCTGTATGAAGGCCCCGAGCCGGGCACTTTGATCCAGTTCTTCAAGGACGATGCCACCGCCTTCAACAAGAAGAAACACGAAGTCATCGACGGCAAGGGCGTCCTCAACAATCGCATCTGCGAATATATCTTCAGCCATCTGAACAAGATCGGCATCCCGACCCACTTCATCCGCCGGCTGAACATGCGCGAGCAGCTGATCAAGGAAGTGGAGATGATCCCGCTGGAGATCGTCGTGCGCAACGTCGCCGCCGGTTCTCTCGCCAAGCGCCTCGGCATCGAGGAAGGCGTCGTCCTGCCGCGCTCGATCATCGAATTCTATTACAAGTCCGACGCTCTCGACGATCCGATGGTCTCCGAAGAGCATATCACCGCCTTCGGCTGGGCCAATCCGGCCGAACTCGATGACATCATGGCGCTCGCCATCCGCGTCAACGACTTCATGACCGGCCTCTTCCTCGGCGTCGGCATCCAGCTCGTCGATTTCAAGATCGAATGCGGCCGCCTCTTCGAAGGCGATCTGATGCGTATCATCCTCGCCGACGAGATCTCGCCGGACAGCTGCCGGCTGTGGGATATCGAAACCCACGAGAAGATGGACAAGGACCGCTTCCGCCGTGACCTCGGCGGCTTGCTCGAAGCCTATTCCGAAGTTGCGCGCCGTCTCGGCATCATCAATGAAAACGAGCCTGTGCGCGGCACCGGCCCGGTTCTCGTCAAGTAAGGCAGGAAAGACAAAGTGATCAAGGCTCGTGTCACCGTCACGCTGAAAAACGGCGTTCTCGATCCGCAGGGCAAGGCCATCGAAGGCGCTCTCGGCGCCCTCGGCTTCTCCGGCGTCGGCCATATAAGACAGGGCAAGGTCTTCGACCTCGAACTGGAAGGCGCCGACAAGGCCAAGGCCGAGGCTGACCTCAAGGCCATGTGCGAGAAGCTTCTCGCAAACACGGTCATCGAGAACTACGCGATCGCGATCGACTGACGATCGCGGGCCTGCCCCGCACAGGCCTTGAGGACCAAGCGTCATGGTGGAAGCAAAGCTGGAGACGGAAGTCTCGAAATTCATGAGCTATGTTTTGCGCCATGCGCCTGATGCCGCGGGCCTGACGCTCGATGTCGAAGGATGGGTATCCTTCGATGCGCTCGAAAAGGCGGTGGCGTCGAAATACGGCGTGTCCCGCGCTGATATCCTTGAGATCATCGAGAACAGTCCGAAGAAACGCTTTGCGCTCGTCGATGACAGAATTCGCGCCAATCAAGGCCACAGCGTCGGCGTCGATCTGGCATTGAAGGCGGTCCAGCCGCCCGACGTGCTCTTTCACGGCACGTCAAGGATAAGCTGGTCCTCGATCGAGCGCGAAGGCCTGAAGAAGATGGAGCGGCACCACGTCCATCTCTCAACGGATATCGAAATCGCGAAAACCGTCGCCACGCGCCGCAAGGGCGACTATATCATCCTGCGTGTCGACGCAGCCGCCATGTTTTCTAAGGGCCATTCTTTCTTTGTCTCCGACAATGGAGTATGGCTCGCCGAAAGCGTTCCAGTTCAATATCTTTCGCTAGACGCAGGGACCCCATGAAATCAGCCGTCGTTCAACTTCCGGGCCTCAACCGTGACCGCGATATGATCGCAGCTCTGACCAAGATCTCCGGCCACAAGCCGGTGACGATCTGGCAGACGGAAACCGAGATCCCCGATGTCGACCTGATCGTCATCCCGGGCGGCTTCTCCTATGGGGATTATCTGCGCTGCGGCGCGATCGCCGCCCGCATGCCGGTCATGCAGGCGATCATCGACAAGGCTGCAAAAGGCGTGAAGGTTCTCGGCGTCTGCAACGGCTTCCAGATCCTCGTCGAGGCCGGCCTGCTGCCGGGCGCGCTGATGCGCAACGCCTCGCTGAAATTCGTCTGCCGCGAGATCAAGCTCGAAGTCGCCAATGCCGATACCGATTTCACCCGCGCCTATGCGCAGGGCCAGATCATCCGCAGCCCGGTCGCCCATCACGACGGCAATTATTTCGCCGACGCAGCGACGCTGGCGAAGATCGAAGGCAACGGCCAGGTCGTGTTCCGTTATGCCGAGGGCACCAATCCCAATGGCTCGATCAATGACATTGCCGGCATCATGAACGAAAAGGGCAATGTGCTCGGCATGATGCCGCATCCCGAAAATCTGATTGAAGCCGCTCACGGCGGTTCTGACGGCCGCGGCCTCTTCGCCTCGGCGCTCGACGTCATCGCCGCCTGAGCCCGCCCTGAACGCATGCCGCCCGCGGGCCGTGCCGCGGGTAACGGCATGCAAAGCCTTCATCCCTGGAGCAAGACCAATGCGCCCTCGCCTCACTGTCGCAAACGCTGCCGTGTCGACTGTTCTCGCAGCCATGCTTGCAGCCTGCCAGTCGGCGGCGCCGGCAGCCAATCCGAACCGTGCCGCGCTGCCGACGATGGAACGGGTGGCACTTGGAGCCAACGCCTGCTGGTTCAAATCAGGCGATCCCGCTTTTGCGGCCTACAAGCTCGCACCGGAACTCAATTCCTTCACCGGCCGCCCCCGCATCCTGCTTGTTCACAAGGGCAGCCCAGAAAGCCGGCCGCTGCTCGTCGTCCAGGCCGAAGGCAGCCCGGCACGCCTCCAGGCCTTCGGGCCAATGATGCAGGAACCGGTAGCAGGACGCATCGCCGGCGACGTCAATCGCTGGTCATCCGGCAACAAGGCCTGCAACTGATCGCTGCGACCTGACAGCCTACTGGAAATCGTATTACGTTAACAAAGCCGCTGGGTTTTTCAGCAGCCTGCTACCGCGTCGCCCGGAAGCGGGCGGCGGGGTAACGACGTGCGTAAAACAAAAGAGCTAAAGCGCGTCGCATGCATCAAGTCGGACGTGATGCGCTTTAAGGTCTCCAGCATCTCGGATCTCGCGACCAACGGCCTCGAACCAAGACCGGCGCGCGACGCATTACTGATGCACGCCGTCACAACAACAAAACTTTGGCTCTCCGGCAGGCGCTGAACCACCAAAGTGCGGGCGAAGATCACGCAAACAGGAAGTCCCCTGAATGAAGGCTTGATAGAAGCACATTCTTTAGCGTGATGGTATTGTCTGCATCGGCTGTAACAATTGTATCATCACCAGACTGACCGCTTGCCGCAAGAAGCGACGCCCAGTCGGCAAAAATGCTGTGATCGATTCTGATCATGTCATGTGCGCTGCCGGTTGCCACAAAGTTTGTGATTGTATCATGGCCCCAGTTCGGCAAATAAATGAAGACGTCTGCCGCCGCTCCACCACTCAGGGTATCATTGCCGGCGCCGCCTGTTAGCGTGTTGGAGCCATTGCCACCGACGATAACGTTGTCGAGCGCATTGCCGGTTCCGGTAAAGGCTGCCGTGCCGATATAGGTGAGGTTCTCGACATTGCTGCCGAGCGTATAGTTTGCCAGCGCGCGAACCGTGTCGATACCCTCGTCGGTATTCTCGACGACGACGTCGCCGGTGGAGATGACATAGGTGT